>SHLU01000002.1 GCA_004282995.1 Sphingomonadaceae bacterium | reverse complement strand
GTCGCAAAGGTCACGCCGTCGGGCAGACGGACGAGAATTGCATTCTGGTCGCCCACTTCCTCGACTTCGACGCCGCTACCAGCGGTCTGCTCGTCGAGTTCCTTGATCTGGTCGTCGAAGTGATCGCCGATGACCGCGCCGGCAGTACCGCCGATACCTGCACCAATGATGCGTGCGGCATCGCCGCCAATGGCACCGCCGAGCAGATAGCCGAGCGTACCGCCCAATGCTGCGCCAATCCCGGTGCGCGAGATTTTCTGTTCACCGGTGTTAGGGTCGGTGACACAGGCCGAGGCGCCCAGCAGCGAAACGATAGCCACGGACGACAAGATTTTTTTGGATGTTTTCATTGTTGATGTCCCTCTTCCATTTACGCGGGTCGTCCGCGCAGGATCGCTGACACCGCAAAGGTGCCCGATAGATGTTCAACCGTCAGAACCGCGCTAAGTTCCGATTGTGGAGGTGAATGAAGCATGAGGCTGGCATGCCCTGTTATTTATGCTAGCGCGGCGGGACTGTGACACCCTTCCCCTGGCCCGACCTTTTCATCATCTCCGCGCTAATCCTGCTCAACGGGGTTTTTGCGATGTCCGAGCTTGCAATCGTGTCGGCCAAGCCGGCACGGCTGCGGTCCAAGGCTGACAAGGGCAGCAGTGCGGCGCAGACTGCGCTCGACTTGGCGGCGAACCCGGGCAAATTCCTGTCGACCGTGCAGATCGGGATCACGCTGGTCGGGATTATCGCAGGTGCATACTCGGGATCGAGTCTGGGCGGCCCGGTCGGAGAGCGGTTCGAGGCCTGGTTCGGACTCGAAGCTGCGACCGCGGCGCAGGCCGGTTTTGTCGTGGTGATCGCGCTGACGACCTATTTCAGTCTGGTTATCGGCGAACTGGTGCCCAAACAGCTGGCGCTGCGAGCAGCCGTGCCGATCGCGCTGCTGATGGCCAAGCCGATGCGCTGGATCGCGCGAATCGCTGCGCCCGTGGTGTGGATCCTTGATACATCTTCCGGGGCCATCGTCCGCTTGTTCGGCATTCGCCCGGGCGGGCAGGGCTCGGTCACGGCTGAAGAACTGCACATGATGTTCACCGAGGCGACCAAGACCGGTGTGCTGGAAGAAGAGCAGAGCGCAATTCTGACCGGTGTCGTGCGGCTGGTAAAACGGCCGGTGCGCGACATGATGACGCCGCGTACCGAGCTCGACTGGATCGATGTCGGCGCTGATCAGGAGGCGATTTCGCTGGCGATTGCAGACAGTCCGCATTCCTTGCTGCCGGTGGCGGATGGCTCGCCCGACAAGGTGCTGGGCGTGGTCAGGATACGCGAAGTGCTGGCCGAGCAGGTTGCCGGACGCCAGGTCGATCTCTCTGCCCTGATGAAGAGGGCCGAGGTTATCCCTGACCAGCTCGATGCGATGGATGCCCTGCGCGTGCTGCAACAGGCCGAGATCGCTATGGCGATGGTGCACGACGAATACGGCCATCTCGATGGCATCGTCACACCGGTCGACTTGCTGACTGCCATGGTCGGTGATTTTGTCAGCGACCAGGACCAGGGCGAACGGCCCGAGGTTATCGAGCGTGAGGACGGATCGCTGCTCGTGGCAGGGGCGCTTTCGGCCGACACGCTCGCCGACCGGCTCGGCATCGATTATGGCGAGGATCGCGAATTCGCGACCGTCGCTGGCTATGCCCTGGCGGTGCTCAAGAAGCTGCCTGCCGAGGGCGAGATTTTCACCGATCAGGGCTTTCGCTTCGAAGTGCTCGATATGGACGGTCGCAAGATCGACAAGCTTCTAGTGAGCGAAATCCAGCAGGACTGAGGAAGGGGTCGCACACCGGACGGCGCGCGACCTTCTTCGCTGTGTCAGCCAGGAATGACGGCCTGTGCGGCCTGTCCGTCGCCTTCGGGGGCGGCGATAATGTCGCGGGTGACGCGGCCCTTGGCGACCGTATTGGTGCCGGGATCGCCGACCTTGGAGCGAATGCCCGGTTCAGCTTCTCCCGCGCGGCTCAGAGCCGAACTTTCTACAGCCGAGCGCGGTGCCGGTCCCCCGAACAACACGTCGAGCGCCTGTTCGGCCGCCGTGCCTTCAGATGGACGCGGCGCGCCGGGCGTGGGCGGTTCGAGGTTGAAATCGGGCGGAACCACCAGCGGCGCCTGCCGCTGGACGGCGAATTCATCAGGCCGGTCACGGTTGAGAAAACCGCCGCCGCCACAGGCGGACAGCATTGCGCCACCGGTGGCGAGCAGGATCAGGCTGGAAAACTTGTTCATGGACATCAACTCTCTGTCGGCGTCGGTTCCGACGGTTCTGGCTCGCTCTTTGCAGATGTCTTTTCGGACAGGAAGAACGATCGGGCAAGGATTATCAGCACGCCGATTGTAATGGCGGCATCGGCGATATTGAAGATGAGGAAGGGACGAAATGCGCCGAAATGAAGGTCGGCATAGTCGATGACATAGCCCCACTCATAACGGTCATAGATATTGCCGAGCGCCCCGCCGAGAATCAGCGCGAGGCCGAAAATGTCCCCCCGGGCACGTTCGCGCAGCATCCAAACCAGCACCACCACCGCGATCAGCGCGGTGCCGGCGACCAGGCCCCAGCGCATCTCCGGACTGGTCGCTTCGAACATGCCGAGCGAAATGCCGAAATTCCGGGTCCAGCGCAGATCGAAGAACGGTAGCAGCTCGTAAACGCCGGGTGGCTGGTTGAGCTCGAGCTGGACCCTCACAATCCATTTGACCCACTGGTCAAGCGCGCAGATCAGCGCTGCGAGGGCGAGGCCGAGCAGGCGGTTCTTCCAGACCCGGTCCATTATGCGTCCATTCCTTCAACTACGTTTTCGCAGCGATCGCACAGATCGCCGTCTTCGCCGACATCGGGAAGCAGGCGCCAGCAACGGCCGCATTTGGCCTCGGTCGAGCGGGTAACGGTCACCGTGTCGCCTTGCCCGCGGGTCACTGACGCGGTGATGAACAGTTCGGCGAGGTCTTCATCGCTGAAACCTTCCGGCACGTCGGCCTCGGGCACGACCACGTTGGCCTCGTTGCTCGAACGGATGGTTTTTTCGCGCCGCAGCGGCTCGATCGCCTCGTTGACCCGTTCGCGCAGGGCGCGCAGCTTGGCCCACTTAACCCCATCGGCGGTCACGCCGGGGACGGGAGGCCAGTCGAGCAGATGGACGCTGCCCCCGTCGGGATAACGCGTCGACCACACTTCTTCGGCGGTGAATACCAGCACCGGCGCGGCATAGCGCACCAATGCATGGAACAGCAGGTCGAGCACAGTGCGATAGGCGTTTCGCTTGGTCGAATCCGCCCCGTCGCAATAGAGGCTGTCCTTGCGGATATCGAAAAAGAAAGCGCTCAGGTCCTCGTTGCAGAAATCGACCAGCAGACGTGTGTAGCTGTTGAAGTCGTAGACTTCGACAGCCTCCCGCAGTTTGCCGTCGAGTTCGGCGAGCAGTGCAAGAACATAGCGTTCCAGCTCGGGAATCTCGCCGCCATCGCCCATGTCGCCGACGAAGCCGTCGAGCGCGCCGAGCAGGTAGCGGAAGGTGTTGCGCAGGCGGCGATACTGGTCGGCCACGCCCTTGAGGATTTCATCGCCGATGCGGTGATCCTCGGTGAAATCGACCGAGAGCGCCCACAGCCGGATGATGTCCGCGCCATACTGCTCCATCACCTTCAACGGATCGACGGTGTTGCCGAGCGACTTGGACATCTTCTTGCCCTTGGCATCCATGGTGAAGCCGTGGGTCAGCACCTGGTCGTAGGGCGCGCGGCCGCGGGTGGCGCAGCTTTCAAGAAGCGAGGACTGGAACCAGCCGCGATGCTGGTCGCTGCCTTCGAGATAAAGATTGGCGGGCCAGCGCTGGTCGGGCCAACGATCACCTTCGAGCACGAAGGCATGGGTACAACCCGAATCGAACCAGACATCGAGGATGTCGGTGACCATTTCATAGTCGCCGGGATTGTGTTCGGAGCCAAGATACTCGGCCTTGCGATCTTCGGTCCAGGCATCGACACCCTGTTCGCGCACGGCGGCGACGACGCGGGCATTGACCGCCGGATCTTGCAGATAAGTGCCGTCGGGGCGCACGAACAGCGTGATCGGCACGCCCCAGGCGCGCTGGCGGCTAAGCACCCAGTCGGGGCGGCCTTCGACCATCGACCCGATCCGGTTGCGTCCCTTGGCGGGGAAGAATTCGACGCGGTCGATCTCGCCCATGGCGCGGCTGCGAAGGGTACCGCCACCGTCCAGTTCCTTGTCCATCGGCACGAACCATTGCGGGGTGCAGCGATAGATGACCTTGGCCTTGGAGCGCCACGAATGCGGGTAGCTATGCTGGTAATCCGCGCTCGCACTCAGCAGCGCGCCAGCTTCGCGCAAATCCGAGCAGATCGGCCCATCGGGGGCGTTGAAATTGGCGTTGATAACCGCGCGTCGGCGTTCATCCGAACCCCCCAGCCACGGCCAGTCGTCGCGGTACAGCCCGCCATCGTCGACCGCGAAGACAGGGCCAAGCCCGACGGTCTTGCACAGGTCGAAATCATCTTCGCCATGATCGGGCGACATATGGACGAGGCCGGTGCCGCTGTCGGTGGTGACGAAGTCGCCCGGCAGGAAGGGTCGTGGCTCTCTATAGAAGTCGTTTTCTGACTCCATTCTATACATTGGATGACGAGCCAACGTCCCGGTAAGGGTATCGCCTTTGCCAACCCAAGTTACCCTGTGGTCGATTTCTGGAGCCAAGTTCTGGCCGGCTCGTTCGACGAGATTGTCTACGAGATCTGAGGCTACGAGATAGCGTCCAGCGCCCCCCCCTTCGTTTATGGCCAATATCTCGACGAGCGCGTATTCTATTGTCGGCCCATAGGCGATCGCCTGGTTCACCGGGATCGTCCACGGCGTCGTCGTCCAGATTACCGCATGTGCGCCGACCAGTTCGGGAATCGGGCTTTCGGTGATCTCGAAGGCCACATCGATCTGCGTCGAGGTGATGTCCTCATATTCGACCTCTGCCTCCGCCAGCGCGGTTTTTTCGACCGGTGACCACATCACCGGCTTGGCGCCGCGATAGAGATTGCCGGCCTCGGCGAATTTCATCAGTTCGGCGACAATCGTCGCCTCGGCCTGGAAATCCATCGTCAGATAGGGATTGTCCCAGTCGCCGGTGATGCCGAGCCGCTTGAACTGCTCGCGCTGCACATCGACCCATTTCTGGGCGTAGGCGCGGCACTCGGCGCGGAACTCGGCCGCAGGCACCTCGTCCTTGTTTTTCTTCTTCTTGCGGTACTGTTCCTCGACCTTCCATTCGATCGGCAGGCCGTGGCAGTCCCAGCCCGGAACATAGGGCGCGTCCTTGCCCAGCAGCGTCTGGCTGCGCACGACCATGTCCTTCAGCACCTTGTTGAGCGCGTGGCCGATATGGATTTCGCCATTGGCGTAGGGCGGGCCGTCGTGGAAGATAAACTTCTCGCGGCCCGCGCGCTCCTCGCGCAATTGCTGGTAGAGGCCTTCGGATTCCCACTTGGCCAGGATGCCCGGCTCCTTCTGCGGGAGGCCGGCCTTCATGGGAAAATCGGTCTTCGGCAGGAAGACAGTATCCCGGTAATCGCGCTTGGTGTTGTTGGGGTCGGACATAGTGGCTGGCCGTTAGGGGAATTGTGCGGCGCGATAAAGCCTGTTGACGGCTGCGCGCATCATCCGAGCAATCGCCGCGCTTCCTCGCAGTCCTTTTCCATCTGCTCGACAAGTGCGTCGAGCGAATCGAATTTCGCCTCGCCGCGCAGGAAATGGTGAAAGGCGACCTCGATTTCCTGGCCGTAGAGATCGCCTGAAAAGTCGAAGAAATAGGGCTCGAGCAATTCCTTGGGCGGTTCGAATTGCGGGCGGATGCCGATATTGGCGGCGCCTTTCAACTCCTCGCCAGTCGCCAGGATGCGCCCGGTCACGGCATAGATGCCATAGCGCGGGCGCAGGTAGCTCTCGATATGGATATTGGCGGTGGGATAGCCAATCTCGCGCCCGCGCTTGTCGCCATGTTCAACCACGCCGCGAATGGCGAAGGGGCGGGTAAGCAACCGGGCTGCCAATTGCGGATCGCCTTCGCGCAAGGCGGTGCGGATGCGGCTGGAGGAGATCACGTCGCCATCGCCCACCGGGGCGACGGTACGGCAGGCGAGGCCTTGTTGAGTGCCGAACCCCTCGAGCAGCGCGACATTGCCCGCCGCGCCCTTGCCGAAGGTGAAATCCTCGCCCGTCACCACGCCATGCGCGCCGAAGCGGTCGATCAGTATCTGGGCGATGAAATCCTCGGCACTGGTACCGGCCAGTTCGCCGTCGAAATGGAATACCAGCATCGCGGTAGCCCCGGCGGCGAGATAGAGTTCTTGCCGCTGTTCGAGCGTGGTCAGCCGGAACGGCGGAGTGTCGGGCCGGAAGAAACGCACCGGATGCGGATCGAAAGTGGCGATGATGCTGGGGCGACCCTCGCTATGCGCCCACTCGATCGCCTCGCCAGCCACGGCCTGGTGGCCGCGATGGAATCCGTCGAAATTGCCCAGCGCGATGACGGCCCCGCGCAAGGGTTCGGGAACGGGATTTCGATGATCGAGCCAGCGCATCAGCAGCGTTCATAGGTGATGAAGGAATAGGCGGGAAGCGGCTCCTTCGCCGCGAGGTCCTGCCGTGCAACCTCGACCCAGTCTTCGCCCGGCGCATCCATGAAGGTGTCGCCGGCATACTCGGCGTGGATCTGCGTCAGCTCGATCCGTGCCGCCTCGTCCTCGAACAGGGCATAGATCTCCGCGCCGCCGATAATGGCGATCGGGTCGGTCCCTGCCATTTCGAGCGCTGCGGCGTGCGAGTGGACGACTTCCGCGCCTTCGGCCTGCCAGTCTTGATCGCGCGTCAGCACGATATGGCGGCGGCCGGGCAGCGGGGCGGGAAAGCTCTCGAAGGTCTTGCGGCCCATGATCATGGCATGCCCCATGGTCAAAGTCTTGAACCGCTTGAGGTCGGCCGGCAGGTGCCACGGCATCACACCGTCCTTGCCGATCGCGCCATTGGCGGCGCGGGCATAGATCAGGAAGGGGGCCAGCGCCTTTGCCACAGCGCTAGTCCCAGATCAGGCGGGTCGCGTGGCCCATCTTGCGTCCCTTGCGGGCCTTGGCCTTGCCATAGAGATGCAAATGCGTGTCCGCCTGATCGAGCCAATTCGCAGCTGTGTGCGCATCCTTGCCGACGATATTGGTCATCTCGACACCGGGCGCGATTGTCCGCGTGTCGCCCAGCGGCAGGCCGCAGATGGCGCGAATATGGTTCTCGAACTGGCTGGTGGCCGCACCCTCGATCGTCCAGTGGCCCGAATTGTGCACACGCGGGGCCATTTCGTTGAACACCGGGCCTTCTTTCGTGGCAAAGAATTCCAGCGTCAGGACGCCGACATAGCCGAGCGCGTCGGAAACTTGTGCTGCCAGCGCACGCGCTTCTTCAATCTGCGCTTCGATTGTCTTGCCGGAAGGCAGGCTGGAAGTCGACAGGATGCCGTCGCGGTGGACATTGGCCGGGCTGTCCCAGAACACTCTCGCGCCCGAGGCGGCGCGGGCGAGGATGACCGAGAATTCGGCCTCGAAAGTGACGAAGCCTTCGTAGACGCAGGCCGTGTCGGGCACGGCGATACCTTCGACGTCGCGCGCCACGTCGATCCGCCATTGGCCCTTGCCGTCATATCCGTCGCGGCGGGTCTTGAGGATGCCGGGCGTGCCAAGCCGCTCGACCGCCTGGCGCAGGTCTTCGCGTGAATCGACGGTGACGAAAGGGGCGGGACGGCCGCCGAGACGCTCGATGAAACGCTTTTCGTTGAGCCGGTCCTGCGCTGTTTCCAGCGCCCGTGGATGCGGTGCCAGGCGGTCCTCCAGCGGACGTAATGGTTCTACCGGCACGTTCTCGAATTCCCAGGTGACGACGTCGCATTTCTTCGCAAATGCCGCCATCGCCTGGGCATCATCCCAGTTGTTGACGAAGACATCTTGGCAGACGTCGCCGACCACGTGATCGTTTTCGGGAGTATAGGAGATGCAGCGATAGCCGATCTGCGCCGCCGCCATGGCGAGCATCCGGCCAAGCTGGCCGCCCCCCAGAATGCCGATCGTGCCGCCCGGTTCGATCATCTTATTCAGGCGTTTCTGCAACTGCATCACTGCGCGCCGCCCGCCATGCCTTGAGCCGGTCGGCCAGCGCATCATCGCTGGTGGCGAGGATGGCAGCTGCGAGCAGACCGGCATTGGTCGCGCCCGCTTCGCCGATGGCGAGAGTGCCGGTCGGTATGCCGGCCGGCATCTGCACGATTGATAGCAAGCTATCCATGCCCGACAGCGCCTTCGACTGGACCGGCACCCCCAGCACCGGCAAATGCGTCATCGCGGCGACCATTCCGGGCAGGTGCGCCGCCCCACCCGCGCCAGCGATGATGACCTTGAAGCCATCCGCCTCGGCTGCCTTGGCGAAGAGCGTCATCCGGTCAGGGGTGCGATGGGCTGAAACGATGCGAGCTTCGTTCACCACGTCCAGTTCGTCGAGCACCTCGGCGGCGCAGCGCATGGTCGGCCAGTCCGACTGACTGCCCATGATGATTGCGACCTTGGGAGCGGCACTCATCGCGGACCGTCCTTGAGATAATAGCGTTCGCCCGGCTGCATCGCGTCGTCAAATTCATAGACGATCGGCTCGCCGGTCGGGATTTCAAGGCCGGTAATGTCGTCGTCCGAAATGTTCGAGAGATGTTTTACAAGCGCCCGAAGGCTGTTGCCATGGGCCGAGATAATCACGGTCTCGCCGCGTTCGAGCACCGGCAGGATATCGCTCTGCCAATAGGGCAACACGCGATCGATGGTCAGCTTGAGGCTCTCGCTATAGGGAACGTCGATGCCTTCATATCGTGGATCGGCGCCGGGATCGAACTCGCTTCCCGGCTCCATGTCGGGGGGCGGTACATCGAAGCTGCGGCGCCAGATATGGACCTGCTCGTCACCGTGCCTGTCGCGCGTTTCCTGCTTATCGAGTCCGGTCAGTCCACCGTAATGCCGCTCGTTGAGGCGCCAGTCCTTGATTTCCGGAATCCACAGCCGTCCGGCCTCTTCCAGTGCGAGGTGCAGCGTCTTGATGGCACGGGTCTGGAAACTGGTGAAAGCGATCGTCGGCAGGACACCCTTGTCCTTGAGCAATTGGCCCGCGGCCTTGGCCTCGGCCACGCCCTTGTCGGTCAAATCGACATCCCACCAACCGGTGAAACGGTTTTCGAGATTCCACTGGCTCTGGCCGTGGCGAACGAGGATCAGTTTGGGCATGTTTGCTCCCGTGTCCTTGCAGGGCACACGGCGTTAGCCGCGCCCATCGGGCTTGGAAACCCCGCTTTCGCCCGATTCGCCCGCATTGCCGTCCAATTCACGTGCCTGCACCTTGCGGCGGCGCAGATTCTCGCGCAGTTTTGCTGCCAGTCGGTCTTCGCGTGACACATTCTTGCCGTTGTCGTGATTCATGCGCAATCCAATGCCGAGAATGGCCGGCAAAGGCAATTGCGCCGCAAGCTTGGCTTGACAATACCGCCCCGCGCGACAATAGGCCGCGCCTCGTTACGGAACGCTGCTGTAGCTCAGTGGTAGAGCGCACCCTTGGTAAGGGTGAGGCCGAGAGTTCAATTCTCTCCAGCAGCACCACCTCCCGGCTTGTAATCGCTACTGTCTTAGGTCATTCATACACCATGGATGACGGGGACCGAACAGCGCCAATGGATGCGCCCGATGGCGAGCCTGCTGCAACTCCGAACGCGCAGGGGGTGGGCGACATGCCCGAAACATTCGCGGACGAGGACGGCACTCTCACGCGGCTCCATCCCAATCATCGCAAGCACATGCGGCTGGAAGCCGGGATTGCCGCGCTGGTGGTTTGCATTGCAGCCTTTATTGCCAATGTCATTCTGCCCATACCCCCCGGCGTAATCGTTTTGCCCGTAATATTGCTGGCAATCCTGCTGGTCTGGCGGATGCCGCACCGCCGCTTCAGTGCGCGCGGCTATTCGATGGATGACAACCGGTTGCGCGCGGTGCGCGGTATATGGTTCCGATCGGACACGGTTGTTCCGTTTGGCCGGGTGCAGCACATCGATGTCGATCGCGGTCCGCTCGAACGTTATTTCGGCCTTGCTACGATCACCCTGCACACCGCGGGCACGCACAATGCATCGGTCAAGCTGCCGGGACTTGCGCATGATCGGGCGCTGGCCATTCGCGAGGAAATTCGCGCCCATATCAAGCGCGAGACATTATGACCGGTACGGCGGTGATCGCGGACCGGCATCATGATGTGGGCGCAGCGGCCGAAGGAGCACCGCAGCGCACCGACCCGCTCACCTTCCTGGTCAAGGCGGCGGCGGTGGTCCCACAATTGCTCATCCCGCTCGGTTTCGTCAGTTATGGCGTGTTCGACGACGGCTTGCCGTCAGAAATGATCTATGTCGCCCTGCTGGCATTCATGGCGCTGTCGCTGATCCTGCTCAACGCATGGCTCGGCTGGCGCCGGTTTACCTACACCGTCGGCACAAGCGACATCCGGGTCGATAGCGGGATCCTTTCGCGAACGGCGCGCTCGGTCCCTTATGAGCGGATCCAGGACGTCAGCCTGGAGCAAAAATTGCTGCCGCGCCTGCTCGGGTTAGTTGCGGTCAAGTTCGAAACCGGCGCTGGCGGCAAGGACGAATTGTCGTTGACCTATCTTTCCGAAGAACGCGGTGAGGCGCTGCGCGAGCTGGTCCGCGAACGGCGCGATGACCATTCGGACGCGGCGATCTTGCCCGGCGACATTGTCGAAGGAGAGCGCGCGCGGGCTGAACCGGCTACAGCGCAGTCGGAAACACTCTTCACCATGGGCCCGCGGCGACTCGTCACCTTCGGTCTGTTCGAATTTTCGTTGGCGATTTTCGCGGTCCTCGGCGGTCTCGCCCAGTATGCCGACACCGTTATCGGCATCGAGGTATGGGACCCGGACCTGTGGAGCGGCTGGTTGAGTGGTCCGAGTGGCTGGTTCGCAGCTCTGGGCATGGCGGCTCAGGTCTTCAGCGCGATTGCTGGGTTGGTGGTGTTGGCGCTGATTGGCCTTGCTACCGGCCTCATCCGGACGATCCTGCGCGATTGGGAATTCCGCCTCGAAAAGACCGCCAAGGGGTTCCGCCGCCGGCGCGGATTGCTGACGCGGACCGATGTTGTCATGCCTGCCCACCGTGTCCAGGCAGTAAAGACCGCGACCGGACTGGTCCGCCGCCGCTTCGGTTGGCACAGACTCAGCTTTGTCAGCCTCGCACAGGATTCAGGATCGGCCAGCCATGTCGTGGCTCCCTTTGCGCAAGAGGAGGAATTCGCGCCGATCATTCGTGCCGCCGGATTTATCCCCGCATCGGAGGCGCTGGATTGGCGCCGGCGCAGTGTAAATCACCGCACGATCAGCATGGTCGGAGACGGCATCGCATTGGCGCTGGTGGCGATAGCGCTATTGGTGCTGACTTCCAGCGACAGCGATGCGTTCGGAGGGCGTAGCTACCTCGTCTTCCTTCCGTTGGCGTTGGGTGCGTTTCTCGTGGTCCGACAATTCTATCTCTGGCGCTTTTCCCGCAATGCGCTTGATGCGGACCAGATCTATCGCCGCGAGGGCTGGTTCGCCCCTTCGACGCTGGTCGCCAATCGGATGAAATTGCAATCGGCCGAAATCCGGCAAGGTCCGCTCGCCCGGATGCTGGGATATGCGGATCTGCATCTGGGGCTGGCGGGGGGCACCTATAGGATCGAGGGTGTATCGCTGCGGCGGGCCCGCGCATTGCGCCGGGCAGTGCTGGCCAGCATTGCCCGGACCGATTTCTCGCGGCTCAATCGCTAGGCTTTGAATTCGCTCCAGTCCGGGTTCTCGTCAAACTTCTTCGCCACATAGGAACAGCGGGGTACGATCTTGAACCCCTTTTCACTGGCATCTTCTACAAATCGTTCGACCAGAAGGGCAGCGATGCCGCGACCGGCAATCGGTTCGGGCACGATGGTATGGGTCGCCACCCGCACGTCGTCGGCACCGCCGCGGGGCTCCCATTCGAGCTTGCCCTGGTAATCGCTGCCCTCGATATGAGCGATGTAGACACCGCCCTGGCCCTGAACGTGATGGGTAATCGAAACTTCCTGCTTGCTAACGCTCATTCCTCAAGCTCCTTCTTGCAACCAACGCCGGGAGCGTTAGGGGCGTTCCATGCGCTTTCTGTCCGACAATGCCGCTAGTGTGCACCCCAGGGTCTGGGATGCGATGCGCGCCGCCGATATTGGCGACACTCCTTATGATGGCGATGCCCTGTCGCAGCAACTGGACGAAGCGTTCGGCGCGCTGTTCGGGCGCGAGGTCGCGGTGCTGTGGGTGGCTACCGGAACTGCCGCCAATTGCCTCGCGCTTGCCGGCATGGTCCCCCCACATGGCGGCGTGGTGTGCCACCGCGAAGCACATATCGAAATGGACGAGGCCGGCGCGCCGGGGTTCTATCTTCACGGTGCCAAATTGATGCTGGCCGAGGGGGAAGGTGCCAAGCTGGACCCGGCCGCGATCAGGGCGGTGATCGATCCGATCCGCGACGATGTCCATCAGGTCCAGCCGCATGCAATCTCCATCACCCAGGCGAGCGAATACGGCCGAGCCTATCGCCCGGACGAAATCACCGCGATCGCTGCGCTGGCGAACGAGAGAAGCCTCGGCCTGCATGTCGATGGCGCACGCTTCGCAAACGCGGTGGCGTTCCTATGTTGCACTCCTGCCAACGCGGTTGGCCCGGCGCAGGCACTCAGTTTCGGCTGCGTCAAGAACGGCGCAATGAACGCCGAGGCGATCGTTTTCTTTGCGCCTGAACTGGCCGATGTCGTCCGCTATCGTCGCAAACGGGCCGGGCACTTGCAAAGCAAGGGGCGCTTCCTGGCTGCGCAATTGCTGGCCATGCTTGAAGGTGATCTGTGGCTCGAAAACGCCCGCGCCGCCAATGCTGCGGCGCAGGCCATCGTTGGCGCGGCCAGCGACCGGCTGATGCACCCGGTTGAAGCCAACGAAGTGTTCATGAGGCTGACGCCAGCCGAGCGCGAGACGCTGCGCCAGCAGGGGTACGAGTTCTACGACTGGGGCGCCGATGCTGCGCGCTTCGTCGCCTCGTGGGACAGCGACCAGGACGCAGCCCGTACGCTCGGTCGCGCGATTGCAAACTTGTGATGCCGCGGTGAGCGGGCAATCTTCCGGCGGCGCGAGCCTGTTCGAGCCGCGCAATCTCGCCTCTTTCCTGCTGGTCAGCCTGATCTGGGGCGGCACCTGGCTGGTGATACGCGACCAGATTGCCACCGTCCCCGCACAATGGTCGATCAGCTATCGCTTCATGGTAGCGACGGCAGGCATGTTCATTCTCGTCGCTATCCGGCGTGAACCGCTGGCCATGCCGCGTGCGGGATGGAAGTGGGTCGCACTGCTCGGCCTGCTGCAATTCGTGCTCAACTTCACCTTTGTCTACAATGCGGAGGCCTACATTACCTCGGGGTTGGTAGCCGTGATGTTTGCGCTGTTGATGGTACCCAATGCGATTTTCGGACACTTCCTGCTCGGCCAACCGATCCGCCCCGCCTTCGTACTCGGCACACTTATCGCGGCGGGCGGTATCGCGATGCTGTTCGTCCACGAATATCGCGCCTCGCCAGCGAGTCTTGCCGAAGTACTGGTAGGCGTGGCCTTTACAGTCGGTGGCATCCTGGCGGCATCTGGTGCCAATATCGTCCAGGCGATGGAGGGCGCGAAAAAGCTACCCTTCCTTACCTTGCTGGCCTGGGCGATGCTGGCGGGCACTCTGATGAATACGCTGGTCGCATTCGTGCAGTCCGGTCTGCCGACCTATGATCCGCGCCCGGCCTATACGCTGGGGGTCCTCTATCTCGGCTTGCTCGGTTCAGTCTGCACCTTCCCGCTCTATTACCGGCTGGTGCGCGAAGTGGGGGCGGGCACGGCCGCTTATTCAAGCGTGCTAGTGCCGGTGGTGGCGATGACGCTCTCGACCATGTTCGAAGGGTTCGTGTGGAGCTTGCTGCCCGCTGCCGGTGCGGTGCTCGCGCTCAGCGGGCTGCTCGTCGCCATGCGCGGACGCCCGTCGCCGCCGCGTCGCGCTACGCCCGAGCCCTGATCGCTGCCATGCCGGCGCGAAAGTCAGGGTAGCGCAGGCTCCACCCCAGCACGCGCTTGGCCTTGCCGTTAGCAACCCGGCGGTTCTCCGCGTAAAAGCCACGCGCCATGACACTCAAATTCGCTTCTTCGAGGCTCTGCAGTAGCGGTGGCTCGACATCGAGCAGACGGCAGGCTTCCTCGATCACTGCATTGCCGCTCGCGGGCACATCATCGGACAGATTGTAGGCACCCGCTGGTGCGTTACTCGCCAACGCAGCCATTACCCCCTCGACGATGTCGTCGACATGCACGCGGCTGAAGACTTGCGCCGGCAGGTCGATCCGGCGCGCCCGACCTTCGCGCACCCGATCGAACGCACTGCGACCCGGTCCGTAGATTCCGGGCAGGCGAAAGACCCGGGCGCCGCGTTCCAACCAAAAGCGATCGCACTCCGTACGGGCCGAGCGTCTGCCACCACCTGTCGGGGTCGATTCGTCGACCCATGCACCCTCGGTATCGCCATAGACCCCGGTGGAGGATAGATAGCCGAGCCAGTGATTGCCCAGCGCTTCGCCATAGGTGGTCAAAACCGGATCTGCTCCCGATTGACGGTCTGGCGGCACAGATGACAGCACATGGCTCGCATCTGCCAGTGCGGCGCGGACTGCCTCGCCATCGGCAAAATCCAGTGTCCCGGCGCTGCCGGTGGCGACGACGTGCCAGCCGTCTCGTTCCAGCGCAGCGGCAATCCGTTTGGCCGTGTAGCCGAGGCCGAAGATCAAGAATTGCTTCATTGCATCGTTCTAACGCCTAGATGGGGCTACGAAAGCCCACAGAAAAAGAGTAGGTTTACCCGCATTATGGATGTTGTTCGCAATCCCGAAATGGCCGATGCCGCCCCGACACCTCAAGAACCGCCTGTAATCCGGCGCGAGGATTATCGGCCGTTTGCATGGCTGGTGCCGGAGGTCCGGCTTCACTTCAACTTGGGGCTCGAAGCGACGCGCGTGGTGTCGAAACTGACCGTAGCCCGCAACGGCAAGGCTCCGCCTTCCGATTCGATCCGTCTCAATGGTGATGGCTTGGAACTGGTTTCAGTCACGGTTGATGGCGAGCCGGTCAACAGCTGGTCAATGGATGGCGGCGATCTGATCTTGCCATTGACGAAAGATGCGCACGAAATCGAGATCGCGACCGAACTCGATCCTGCCGCCAACAGCCAGTTGATGGGACTCTACGCATCCAGCGGGATGCTTTGCACTCAGTGCGAAGCGGAAGGATTTCGGCGCATCACCTTCTTTCCCGACCGGCCTGATGTCCTGTCGACCTATTCGGTGCGGATGGAAGGTGACTCCGGCCAGTTCCCGGTCCTGCTGTGCAACGGCAACAAGGTGGACGAGGGCGAAACGGCAGACCGCCGGCATTTTGCCGAATGGCATGATCCCTGGCCCAAGCCGAGCTATTTGTTCGCGTTGGTGGCGGGTGACCTGGTCGCCAACTCTTCGACTTTCACGACCATGAGCGGCAGGGAAGTCGAGCTGAACGTGTGGGTTCGCGAGGGCGATCTGCCGCGCACCGACCACGCCATGGAATCGCTCAAGAAGTCGATGCGCTGGGACGAAGAGACCTTCGGCCGCGAATATGACCTCGACCTCTACAACATCGTCGCGGTGAGCGATTTCAACATGGGTGCGATGGAGAACAAGGGTCTCAACGTCTTCAATACGAAATATGTGCTGGCCGACCCTGATACCGCTACCGATTCAGATTTCGACGCGGTCGAAGGCGTCATCGCGCACGAGTATTTCCACAATTGGTCGGGCAATCGCGTGACCTGCCGCGACTGGTTCCAGCTGAGCCTCAAGGAAGGTTTCACCGTCCTGCGCGACCAGCTTTTCAGTCAGGACATGCAGGGCGAAGCGGTCAAGCGGATTGAGGACGTGCGAATCCTGCGCTCGGCGCAGTTCCCCGAGGATTCCGGGCCGTTGGCGCATCCGATCAGGCCCGATTCCTATCGTGAAATCAGCAATTTCTACACCGCGACCGTCTATAACAAGGGGGCCGAGGTGATCCGCATGATGCGCACCATGGCTGGCCCCGATTCTTTCCGCAAAGCCTGCGATCTCTACTTCGAACGCCACGACGGGGAAGCGGCGACCTGCGAGGATTTCATCAAGGCGATGGAAGATGGCGCCGGGCTCGACCTGACCCAGTTCCGCCTGTGGTATTTGCAGGCCGGCACGCCGAAGGTCGAGATCGCGCTCACCCATAAGGGCGATACCGCCACCCTGGAACTGCGGCAGGCCGTTCCGCCTACGCCCGGCCAGCCGGCCAAGCGCGAGGTGCCGATCCCGTTGCGTTTTGCGCTGTTCGATCGCGACACTGGCCAGCATGGGGGCGAGCAGCTTGTGATCCTCGATACGGCCGAGAAAACCATCGACTTCGAAGGCTTCGCCAAGCCTCCGGTACTGTCGATCAATCGTGGCTTTACCGCGCCGATAGCGATCGAGCGCGACACACCGCGCGAGGATTTGGTATTCCTCGCGGCGCGCGACGATGACAGCTTCGCCCGCTACGAGGCAATGCAGGAACTTGTTGTCTCGCACCTGGTGGCCGCTTTGGACGACGGGCTCGATGAAGCGCAGCGCGCAGCCGGGCAGAAAGCCATTGCCGAGGCCTTGGGTGCAGTCCTGACCGACGACGCGCTCGACGATTCGATGCGCGGCGAATTGATGACGCTGCCGAGCCAGACTTATCTGATGGAACAGATGCTGGTCGCTGACCCGGCCCGCATTCATTCCGAACGCGAGGCTTTGAAGGCTTTTCTTGGCCAGCATTTCAAGGATCGGTTCGAGGCATTACATGACCGTGCCAGCAGCCTGTTCTACAGCATGGACAGCGCGGCGCGCGGCGCACGCAAGGTCAAGACAATGGCGCTCACCTTCCTCGCCGCGGCTGACCCTCGGGCCACCGCCGAGCGAGCTTGGATGCAGTTCGACGGGGCCGACAATATGACCGATCGGCAGGGCGCGCTGATGGTGCTCGCCGGGCTGGAAAGCGAACAACGGACCAATGCCCTGCTCGATTTCTACAACCGCTACCACGGCAACGACCTGGTGATCGACAAGTGGTTCCTTTTGCAGGCTATGTCGCTCCACCCGGATGCGCTGGAGCATGTCGGGGCGTTGGCCCGGCACAGCGATTTTACGCTGCGCAATCCCAACCGCGTGCGCTCGCTCTATATGGGATTGGCGGGCAACCCGCACGCGTTCCATCAGGCCGATGGCGCGGGCTACACAATGCTCGCCGACCTGATCCTCGCGCTCGATCCGCTCAACCCGCAAACTGCGGCCCGCTTCGTGCCTGCGCTGGGCCGGTGGCGACGGATAGAACCGCAGCGCGCCAAATTGATGCGGGCCGAACTGGAGCGGATTTCGCAGGCCGCCAATCTATCGCGCGACACGTTCGAACAGGTTACGCGCAGCCTTGGCTGACCAGGCGGAGGGCGATCCGCTCGACCTGATCCGTTCGCCTGTGCTCGCGGGGGTCCCGCACGCTTTTCTCGGGCGCGCGGGCGGGGTCAGCAGCGGGCAGGTTGCAGGGCTCCAGTTCGGACTGGGCGCTGGAGACGATGCGGCGGATGTCGCGGAGAATCGCCGCCGCGCTGTGGCTGCAATCCTGCCGGGGGCAGAGCTGGCCATGCCCTATCAGGTCCACTCGCCCGACGTGGTGATCGCGCAGGCGGCGTGGGCGCATGAAGATCGGCCACGCGCCGATGCGGTGGTGACCGATGTGCCGGGGCTGTTGCTGGGCGTGGTGACGGCCGATTGCGCGCCAATCCTGCTGGCCGATCACGAGGCCGGGATCGTCGGCGCGGCCCATGCCGGCTGGCGCGGCGCCCAGGGCGGAGTGATCGAAGCAACGCTGGCGGCTATGGAGAGCCTAGGGGCGCGCGCCGATCGTGTCGCGGCGGCCATCGGACCCTGTATCGGCCAAGCCAGTTACGAGGTGGACGCCCCGTTCCGCAAACACTTTAGCGAAGACGATGCCTGCTTCTTTGCAGAGGGAAAGGCGGGGCATTGGCAGTTCGACCTTGAAGGCTATGTAGCTTCGCGCCTTGGGCGGGCGGGGGTCGGTGTAATCGATCCACTGGGCCTCGATACCTATGGTACCGAAAGCGGCTCGCTGCAGCGCTTCTATTCCTATCGCCGCGCAACCCACCGCGGCGAAGCGAATTACGGGCGGCAGGCCTCGCTCATCGGCATTGCCGCCTGAGTTGCATGGAACTGCACAATTCCTACCCAAAACACCATTGGCATTATCCTGCAATCGGGCTAGGAGCGCGCCCAAACAGGCGTATGCCCCCGCAGGGGTGTTACGACGGGGCCGGCTTCTAGCAGAACTGACGCTATGGCTCCGCACGTCTGGAAGACGAGTATCAGGACGGGTCGCGCACATCGCGCGGCTGTTGGCAAGGCAGGAATGATGGCTGACACTACGGTTCCCGCAGACGGCGTAGACCGCCGGGACTTTATCAATATCGCCGCCGTGAGCGCCGCTGGCGTTGGTGGTCTGGCAGTGGTCTTTCCGCTCATCAGCCAGATGGCACCTTCGGCGGATGTGCTGGCCGAAAGCACCACCGAGCTGGATGTTTCCGCAATTGAACCCGGCCAGTCGATCAAGGCCGTGTTCCGCAAGCAGCCGCTGTTCGTCAAGCGCCTGGCGCCGCAGGAAATCGCTGCGGCCAACGCGGTCGACGCTTCGAGCCTGCGCGATCCGCAGACGCTGGCCGAGCGGACCAAGGAAGGTCACGGCGACATCCTCGTCACCATGGGCGTATGTACGCACCTTGGTTGCGTGCCGCTGGGCGCGGTCGAGGGTGAGAACAAGGGCGAGTTCGACGGTTATTTCTGCCCCTGTCACGGTTCGCATTACGATACCGCAGGACGTATTCGCAAAGGTCCTGCGCCGACCAATCTCGAAGTGCCGGACTACGAATTCACGTCCGATACCACCATTACTGTCGGCTAAGGATTGAAAGAGACCGCATCATGAGCTTTCCCTGGGCCAAGGAATACAAACCCGCCAACGACTTCACCAAGTGGGTCGATGAAAAGCTGCCTTTGCCGCGGCTGGTCTACAACGCGGTAGGTGCCGGCTATCCGGTGCCGCGCAACCTCAATTATATGTGGAATTTCGGTGTACTGGCCGGTTTCTGCCTAGTGCTGCAGATCATTACCGGCGTCGTGCTGGCGATGCATTATGCCGCCAATGCCGAAGTCGCCTTTGCCACGACCGAACACATCATGCGCAACGTCAACTGGGGCTGGATGATGCGCTACATGCACGCCAACGGCGCCAGCTTCTTCTTCCTCGCGCTCTACATCCACATCTTCCGCGGCTTCTTCTACAGCTCGTACAAGGCTCCGCGCGAGATGATCTGGCTGCTGGGCGTGGTCATCTTCCTGCTGACCATGGCGACGGCCTTCATGGGTTACGTCCTGCCTTGGGGTCAGATGAGCTTCTGGGGTGCCAAGGTCATCACCGGCCTGTTCGGGGCGATCCCGCTGGTGGGTGAGCCGTTGCAGATCTGGCTGGTCGGCGGTTTCGCGCCCGACAATGCCGCGCTCAACCGCTTTTTCAGCCTGCACTTCCTGCTGCCATTCGTGATTGCCGGTGTGGTGATCCTGCATATCTGGGCGCTGCACATTCCAGGTTCGTCCAACCCCACCGGGGTTGAGGTGAAGCAGGAATCGGACACCGTGCCGTTCCACCCTTATTACACCGCCAAGGACGGCTTCGGTCTCGGCGTGTTCCTGATCCTTTACGCGGCGTTCGTCTTCTTCCTGCCTAACCTGCTGGGTCATGCCGACAACTATATCGAGGCCAACCCGCTGGCGACGCCGGCGCACATCGTGCCCGAGTGGTACTTCTATCCGTTCTACGCGATCCTGCGCGCCTTCACTTTCGACTTCGTCCTGTCGGCGAAGCTGTGGGGCGTGCTCGCCATGTTCAGTTCGATCCTGCTCTGGTTCCTGCTGCCCTGGCTCGATCGTTCACCGGTTCGCAGCGGTCATTATCGCCCGCTGTTCCGCAAGTTCTTCTGGTTCGGCCTGATCCCGTGCATGGCGGTGCTGTTCGTGTGCGGTGGCGCACCGGCCGAAGAGCCCTATGTGATGCTCAGCCAGATCGCGACCGCCTACTACTTCATCCACTTCCTGGTCATTATCCCGATCGTTTCCTCGATCGAGAAGCCGGAGCCGTTGCCCTATTCGATTACCGAAGCGGTGCTGGGCTCCGACAAGGATGCCGTGCTGGGTGAAAACACGACGCCCGCGACCTGAAGCGAATAGGAAAGACAAGACTATGATCCGCCTGTTTTCCATCGCCGCTGGGCTTGTTTTCGCCCTGGTCGTGCTGGTCTCGTTCGGCGTCGGTGCCTACACCGCAGCCACCGAGACACCGGTCAAGGATGCCGCGCACGAATTCTACCAGAAGCCGAAGGCACCTGCCGGCGGGTTCTCCTTCGACGGCCCGGTTGGCAATTGGGACATTGCCCAGTTGCAGCGCGGCCTGAAGGTCTACAGCGAAGTTTGCGCGGCCTGTCATTCGCTCAAGTTCGTGGCGTTCCGCAATCTCGAACAGCTCGGTTATTCCGAAGCGCAGGTGAAAGCATTCGCCGCGTCCAAGACTGTACCGGGCATCGATCCCAACACTGGCGAGGCGACCACTCGTCCGGGCCTGCCGACCGATTATTTCCCGTCGCCCTATCCCAACGCCGTGGCTGCGGCGGCGGCCAATAACAACGCCATCCCGCCCGACCTTTCGCTGATGACCAAGGCGCGCAACGATGGTTCCAACTATGTCTATTCGCTCATGGTCGGCTATGGCCAGCCATCGGCTGAGCTGAAGGCGGAATTCCCGGATTTCGAAACGCCAACGGGTCTCTACTTCAATAAGTACTTCCCCAACCTCAACATCGCCATGCCGCCGCAGCTCAATGCTGGTCAGGTGACCTATGACGATGGCACCGAGGCAACTGTCGACCAGATGGCGCAGGATGTCGCGGCGTTCCTGACCTGGACGGCCGAGCCGACCCTGGTCAAGCGCAAGCAGACAGGCTGGGCAGTCCTCGGCTTTCTCCTCTTCGCCACCATCCTGGCCTATTTTGCCAAGCAGCAAATATGGTCGGCGGTGAAGCCGAGAAGGGCGGAATAGGCGGTCCGCAGCTTGCAAATCGCAATTTCATCAGAGCGCCCCTCCATCCCTGTGATGCGAGGGGCGCTTTGCTATTGGGCCGGGAGCACACGATGACCGTCGAAGAACTCAAGGCGCTGGTGCGGACGGTGCCCGATTTCCCCGCGCCCAATATCCAGTTTCGCGACATCACCACCTTGTTGAGCCACGGCCCCGGGCTTGCGGCAACCATCAAACATCTGGCGCGCCAGGCGGAGCAGGCAGGCGCGCAAACAATCGCCGGGATGGAAGCACGTGGCTTTATATTCGGCACCGGGGTCGCGGTGGACCTGGGCATTGGCTTTGTCCCAGTGCGCAAGGCCGGGAAGCTGCCGGTCGAGACGATCGGCGTCGATTACGACCTCGAATACGGCACCGACCGGCTGGAAATCGACCCTGGGGCGATCAAGCAGGGCCAGAAGGTCGTCATCGTCGATGATCTGATCGCAACCGGAGGAACCGCGCTGGCGACGGCCCAGTTGCTGCGCCGCGCCGGGGCCGAGGTCAGTCACGCGTTGTTCGTGATTGACTTGCCCGAGCTTGGAGGCGCAGATCGCCTTCGTGCTGCCGACGTGCAGGTTGATGCGTTGATGGATTTCGCGGGGCATTAGGGGCATTCGCAGCGGGTCGGGATAAAAACCGGGCTTCGTTCATTCGTTTGCGTAAGGGACCTTTGGGGGCGTAAGCAGATATCATGGAATCGCAGGCTCTAGTGATCGCCACGATCGGCGTGCTCGGTGTTGGCGCGCAATGGATCGCCTGGCGGACCGGTTGGCCGGCAATCGTCTTGATGCTGCTGGCCGGTTTCATTGCGGGGCCGGTACTCGGCGCCTTCGACATGCGCTTGCTCGACCCGGAAGCTGCATTTGGCTCACTGCTCGAGCCGATGATCGGTATTGGCGTGGCGCTGATCCTTTTTGAAGGAGGGCTAAGCCTCGATCTACGCGAATTGCGCCATTCGGGATCGGCTGTCTGGCGACTTGCCACGATCGGTGTGCTGGTCGGCTGGCTACTCGGCGCGCTGGCCGGTTTTTATGTTGCCGGGCTGGTCTGGCCCGTGGCCATACTGTTCGGCGGCATATTGATCGTGACAGGTCCGACGGTCGTGATACCGATGCTGCGACAATCCAATATCCAGCCACGACCGGCCTCGATCCTCAAGTGGGAAGGCATCGTCAACGATCCGACCGGCGCCCTGTGCGCTGTCATCGCTTACGAGTATTTCCGCAAGGTGGCCGAGAGTCCCGGTGCTTCGCTGTTCGAAGTTGTCCCGCCACTGATTATTGCAGCGTTTCTTTCCGGATTGATTGGATATGGCGCCGCCAAGGCTGTCGCCTACCTGTTCCCGCGCGGCGCGATCCCCGAATACCTTAAGGTCCCGGTGCTGTTCATTACCGTGATCGGCGTGTTCGTACTGTGCAACAAGATCGAGCACGAAGCCGGCCTCGTCGCGGTTACGGTGATGGGAATCGCACTGGCCAACATGAACGTTTCGTCCTTGCGCAGCATCCACCCGTTCAAGGAGAACATCGCAATTCTGCTCGTCTCGGGCATTTTCATCGTCCTCGCATCGAGCCTGCAGGCCGAGGACCTGCAATACGTCAACTGGCGTTTCGCTGCCTTCCTCGCAGTGCTGTTGTTCTTCGTGCGTCCCGCAACGGTGCTGATCAGCATGCTCGGCAGTTCGGTGCCGTGGAACGAGCGGTTGTTCGTCGCCTGGATCGCCCCGCGCGGTATCGTGCTGGTGGCCATCTCGGGCTTGTTCGCGCTCCGGTTGAGCGAGCTCGGCTATGCCGACGGCAATGTGCTTATCGGGCTGAGCTTCGCGGTCGTTGTCGCGACCATCGTCGCGCACGGTTTCTCGGTCGAATTTGTCGCCCAGCTGCTCAAGATCAAGGGCGAGAGCCGGCCTGGCCTGCTGATTGTTGGCAGTACGCCGTGGACCATCGCGCTGGCCAAGCAGATGCAGACGCGCAAGACCCCTGTCATCGTGGTCGACCCGAGCTGGCAGAGGCTTGCTCCGGCCAGGCGCGAGGGCATTCCGTATTATCACGGCGAGATCCTCAACGAGGCGACCGAGCACAATCTCGATCTTTCTCCTTACCAGGTGCTGGTCGCGGCGACTGACAACGAGGCTTACAACGCGCTCGTATGCAATGAGTTCGCGCACGAAATTGGTCGCGACAGTGTCTACCAACTCGGCGAATCGGCCGACGACGATCACCGCGCACTGCCCGAAAGCCTGCGCGGCCGGGCCCTGTTTGAAAGCGGGTTCGGCGTTTCCGACGTGCACGAGCGCCAGCAGCAGGGATGGGTCTTCCGCAGAACTCGGCTGACCGGTGAATATACTTTCGAAGACGCAATGCGCGACCTGCCGGAAGACGCACACCTGCTGATGCTATTGCGCGAAACCGGAACCATGCGCTTCTTCACCCATGCCGCCCGCCCTGAGCCGCGCTCGGGCGACACCGTAATATCCTTCGTACCGCCGCAGACGCGTACACCGGAAGAGAGCGCCGCCCGCAAGCCGGGCACGCGCGGACCGGACGCGCAGCCGGCATGAGAATCTCTGGAGACCACCCGATGAATCGCCGAGCGATCCCAGCCCTCCTGCTTCTGCTGGCTGCCTGCGGCGGCCAGTCCGACCCGGCCGAGAACCCGCCTGAACGTGCGACCCCGACACCCACCGAACCTGTGTCGATTATCCGCGCTGACATCGAAGAAGCCGCCGAGATCCCGCTCGAACCACTGGACGTTACCATCGGTTTCCCGGATGGCGGCGTCGAACTCGATGACAAGGCTGTGTCTGCGCTTGAGGAACTCATGCAGTCACGTCAGCAGCGCGAAAATGTGCCGATCATCCTCGGCGGCCATAGCGATGCCGGCGGTCGCGACGAAGTGAATCAGCGCGTGTCGCGCCAACGGGCCGAGGCCGTGGCTGCATGGCTGATGGAGCACGGAGTGGCCGAGGACCGCATCACCGTCATCGCCTTTGGCGAGCAGAACCCGATCCAGCCCAATGCCTTGCCCGATGGCTCCCCCAACGAGGTAGGGCGGGCGGCCAATCGCCGGGTTGTAGTCCGCCTCGCAGTGCCCGAAGGCGTCACGGTTTCGCCCGAAACTACGCCGGAGCCAAATGCAGCCGGCGAACCCGCAAACTAGATGTCGGACAATGCCGTTAAAACGCGTTTCACCCATTCCTGCCGGCAGATCAGCAGGTCGGGAAGATAGGTTTCGGCCTGGTTGTAGCGCAGCGGCGTTCCGTCGATGCGCGAACAATGCAGGCCATGGGCCTCGGCCACCGCAACCGGCGCGCAATTGTCCCATTCATACTGTCCGCCCGAGTGCAGATAAATCTCCGCCTCGCCGCGCACCACCGCCATCGCTTTGGCACCGGCGGACCCCAACGGGATCAATTCGGCACCTATCTTCTCGGCCACCGCCAAGGCCTCGGCAGCGGGTCGTGTGCGGCTGACAACCATGCGCGGCGTTTGCGCCATCTCGGGCAGGTTGGTTGGTTGGTCTGAGCGAAGGACAATGCCTTCACCCAGCCCAGGCAGTGCTACCGCGCCGACTTTCGCTTCGCCGCCGATGGCCAGGCCCACGTGCACCGCCCAGTCGCTGCGCGCCTCGCCGAATTCGCGCGTCCCGTCGACCGGGTCGATGATCCAGACCCTGTCCTTGCCCAGGCGATCCCTGGTATCCTTCGATTCCTCTGACAGCAGCCCGTCATCGGGCCGCTGCTGCATCAGCGCGTGGACGAGGAACTGATTGGCGGTCTGGTCGCCTGCCTGCCCGAGCGCCTTGCCCTCGACAAGACCGCTCTCGCGCACCTGCAACAGGATGCGACCCGCAGAATGGGCAAGGGCAGCGGCAAGATCGGCATCGGTCATCAGGCGAGCTCCGGGACGGATTAAATGGGGAACTGTGTCAGTTTGAAAAAGGACAGGGTCAACGGGGCTTACTTGAGCGGCAGGATTTGCGCGATGATGTGTTCAGCAGCTTCTTCGACGGACATCTCGACCGTGTTCACGCGAATCTCCGCACTGTGCGGTTCCTCGTAGGGACTGTCGATCCCGGTGAAATTCTTGAGCTCGCCAGCGCGGGCCTTTTTG
Organism: Sphingomonadaceae bacterium; assembly: GCA_004282995.1. Taxonomy (GTDB): domain Bacteria; phylum Pseudomonadota; class Alphaproteobacteria; order Sphingomonadales; family Sphingomonadaceae; genus Parerythrobacter. The sequence continues at coordinate 3,996 of SHLU01000002.1, read as the reverse complement.
TAAAGACCCTTCACATCGCGCCGTTCAGCCACTTCAAGCGGAGTGTCGACGAAAATCTCGATGAACTCGTCGTCGTCGAACATCTCGCGCACCATCTGCCGTTCGGCCCGGAACGGACTGATAAAGGCGGTCATCACGATAAGGCCGGCATCGACCATCAGCCGCGCGACCTCGCCGACCCGACGGATGTTCTCGATCCGATCGGCCTCGGTGAATCCCAGATCCTTGTTGAGCCCGTGCCGCACATTGTCGCCGTCGAGCAGGAAAGTGTGCCTGTTCATCAGGTTGAGCCTGGCCTCGACCGCATTGGCGATGGTCGACTTGCCCGAACCCGAAAGGCCGGTGAACCATAGCAGGCGCGGTGTCTGGTTTTTCATCGCCGCGTGATGCTCGCGGGTGATGGTGGTGGGCTGCCAGTGAACATTGTCGGCGCGGCGCAGGCTGAAGTTGAGCATGCCCGCAGCGACAGTGGCATTGGTGATCTTGTCGATCAGGATGAAACCGCCCAGCGCACGGCTGGTGGCATAGGGTTCGAACACGATCGGCTTGTCGGTGTGGACCTCGGCGACGCCGATGGAGTTGAGCTCAAGCGTCTTGGCAGCGAGATGATCGAGAGTGTTGACGTTCAATTCGTACTTGGGGACCTGCACGCTGGCCGAGACATTCTGCGTGCCGAGCTTGAGCCAATAGGCACGGCCCGGTTTCATCGCCTCTTCGCTCATCCAGACGAGTGTGGCCTCGAATTGGTCGGACGCCTGCGGCGGATTGTCGGCTGCCGCGATCATGTCGCCTCGTGAGCAGTCGATCTCGTCGTCCAGCCTGATGGTTACGGACTGGCCCGCGACAGCCTCGTCGAGCTCGCCGCCCATGGTCACGATCGATTTGACTGTGCTGGTCCTGCCCGAAGGCACCACGCGCACGGCATCTCCCGGTTGGATCGTCCCATCGGTGATCAGGCCAGCGAATCCGCGGAAGTCGAGGTTGGGGCGATTGACCCATTGCACCGGCATCCGGAACGAACGCTTTTGCGCCGCGACATTGGCAATCTCGACCGTTTCGAGATGGTCGATCAAGCTTGGCCCGCCATACCACGGAGTGTTGGCCGAGGGGGCGGCAGTGATGTTATCGCCGCGAAAGCCCGACAGCGGGATTGCGGTGAATTCCTTGATCCCGAGCTCCTTGGCGAAATCACCGTAATCGGACACGATCTGGTCGAAAACCTCCTGGCTGTATTCGACCAGATCCATCTTGTTGACCGCCAGCACCAGATGCCGGATGCCGAGCAAATGGGCGATGGTCGAGTGACGCTTGGTCTGAACCAGTACGCCCTTGCGCGCGTCGACGAGGATCACCGCGAGATCTGCGGTCGAGGCTCCGGTGACCATGTTGCGGGTATATTGCTCGTGGCCGGGCGTATCGGCGACGATGAACTTGCGCTTCTCGGTCGAGAAAAAGCGGTAGGCGACGTCGATGGTGATGCCCTGCTCGCGCTCGGCAGCCAGTCCATCTACCAGAAGGGCAAAATCGATCTCCTGGCCTTGCGTACCAACGCGCTTTGAATCGGCTTCGAGCGAGGCCAACTGGTCCTCGAAGATCATCTTGGAATCATACAGCAGGCGGCCGATCAGGGTCGACTTCCCGTCGTCCACGCTGCCACAGGTTATGAATCGCAGAAGCCCCTTGTTCTGGTGCTGGTCGAGATAGGCTTCGATGTCTTCGGCGATCAGGCTGTCGACTTCGTAAACGGGGTCTTTTCCGGTCGTCTCGGACATCAGAAATATCCCTCCTGCTTCTTTTTCTCCATCCCGGCTCCACCTTCGTCCTGGTCGATGACACGCCCCTGGCGTTCGCTGGTGGTGGTCAGCAGCATTTCCTGAACCACTTCGGCCAGGGTCGAAGCCTCGCTTTCGACCGCCCCCGTCAGCGGGAAGCAACCGAGCGTTCGGAACCGGACCGAGCGTTCGGTGATCTCGGGCTTCTTGCCCATGACCTGTTCCAACCGATCGATATCATCGGCCATGAACAGTCCGCCTTCGTGGATGTAGGTCGGGCGCGGCGCGGCGAAATAGAGCGGTACGATCTCGATATTCTCGGCCATGATGTATTGCCAGATGTCGAGCTCGGTCCAGTTGGACAGCGGGAAAACGCGGATGCTCTCACCCTTGGATTTGCGGGCGTTATAGACATTCCACAATTCAGGACGCTGGTACTTGGGGTCCCAGCCGTGGCTGGCAGTGCGGAAGGAGAATATGCGCTCCTTGGCCCGGCTCTTCTCCTCGTCCCGGCGGGCGCCGCCAAAAGCGGCATCGAATCCATAGTGGTCGAGCGCCTGCTTGAGCCCCTCGGTCTTCCACATATCGGTATGCAACGGCCCGTGGTCGAAGGGGTTGATGTCACGCTCCTTCGCTTCCGGATTCTGCCACACCAGCAATTCCATCCCGGCCTGCTGGGCCGAGCGCTCACGCAGGTCGTACATGTCCTTGAATTTCCATGTCGTATCGACGTGCAGCAAGGGAAATGGTGGTGGCGACGGGTAGAATGCCTTTTTGGCGAGATGCAGCATCACCGCCGAGTCCTTGCCGATCGAATAGAGCATTACCGGCTTCGCGGCCTCGGACACCACTTCGCGCATGATGTGGATGCTTTCGGCTTCGAGCCGTTGGAGATGGGTCAGGCGGCGCATGGCGGTTTCTCGATCTCTCGGGGGCTGCGAAGAAAATGAAGCACTGCGCATGACAGGACGGGCTTGCCGCTACAGTTCCCATATGGGATATTATCGCAATGGCGGTTACACTTCTTGAGGCGCAGGACCTCGTCGCGTTACTTCACCGCGGCACTCTGGCGAGCGATCCTTGGCAGGAGTTCCTCATCGCGCTGCGGCGTCGGCTGGGGGCGCGTGAGGTGCTGCTGTTCGTTGCCACGGGGGATGCCGGCGGTGGGGTGCTGCAACTGGCCCCGGCCAAGCCCCCGGAAGTGGTGGAAGACGCCGACATGGCGCGTCTCGCCGACAGGGATGGCCCGCTGCGAGCCAAGCGGGTGTTCTCGCGCGGGGAAAGCCGGGACCATGTCTCGCTCCCGCAGCGCGCGGCGCTCGACCGTGCCCTTGAGGGGCTTGGGCTCGACCATGCTCGGATGGTGCGCGTCGACGAACCGGGAGGCGCGTCGCTGCTGCTGCTGGCAGGGCAGCGCTTGGATGATTTCACGGGTGCCGATGTCTCCTTGCTGGCCATGCTGGCCGACCATCTGGAGATTGCCCTGCGTACATGGAGAGCACTGGAACAGGAACGCTTGCGCGCGGGTATCGCCGGGGAAGCCGTCCGGCGGCTCAACTTCGCCTGGTTCGTTCTCGATACGCGCGGGGCTATCGTCGTCCATAGCGAGGAAGCCGGGCTATTGCTGCGTCAACGGCGCGCAGTGCAGCGCAGTTCAACCGGCTGCCTGGTGCCCGAGTTACGCAGCGCACAAGGAGCGCTGAGGCGCTATCTCGAACAAGTCGCGCGGGGCGAGGCGGGGTCGCGTGCGATCCACCTCTCGGACGAGCCATGGCTCGACATGTTGCTGACGACCCGGCCCTCTGAGCGGGCCGGTTCGCTACCAATGGTAGCGGCCTATGTTCATGGCGAGCAGCCAACCAGCACCGAACGCAGCGCGCAGTTGCAGGACCTGTTCGGTCTGACCGCGAAGGAAGCGCAACTTGCTTTGCTGATCAGCCGCGGCGTAAAAATTGCCGAGGCAGCCGGCCAGCTTGGCCTGACCGTTGAAACCGCCCGGCTTTATTCGAAACGCGTTTATGCGAAGACAGGGACGAGAGGGCAGGCCGACCTCGTGCGACTAGTGCTGGCCAGCATCGTCGCGCTAAGTTGAGCAAGGCGATGTTGACGAATCCCGTTCGATGGGTGAAAGGCGCTTTTACGCTGGAAACGCGGGTATAGCATAGTGGTAATGCTCCAGCCTTCCAAGCTGGCTAGAGGGGTTCGATTCCCCTTACCCGCTCCA
>SHLU01000081.1 GCA_004282995.1 Sphingomonadaceae bacterium | reverse complement strand
CTCGTGAAGCGCAGGACGCGCTGACACGCGACAACACCCAGCTCGCCGAGCGCGAGGCGCGCAAGCAGGCCACCAACCCGGTGTTGATGAAGCTGGCCCGCGACGCCGCACGGCAAGCCATTACGCAGAATCTCGCCATTCCGCTTGAGGTTGCAGGTTTTGGCGATGTCAAAGTTGTGGTCCGTTTCGACGGTGAGGCCGACAGCTAGAGTATTGCTCATCGCACCCGCGATGTTAGACTTGGCGGATCGCTGGACTGATGGGGGAGGAAAAGCGGTGGCTACCAGGGCAATTGATCGCAATGTAGCGCAACGCGAAGCACGGTTCTTCTTCATCATGGCCTGTGTCATGGCGGCTACGGTTGTTGGCGGTTTCGGTCTTAATGCCGCGCTGGGCCGGTCGACATTCAATGTGCCCTGGCTCTACCATGTCCACGGCCTGACCTTCCTGGGCTGGACCGCCTTGTATGTGGCGCAGAATACCGCAATATTCCGGGGCAATATTGCGCTCCATCGCCGCATGGGCAAACTTGCGCTGGTCTTTATCCCGACGATGGTCGTGCTCGCGGTTACGCTCACTTTCGTGACGCTCCAGGTGCTTGGCGGACCGTTCTTTTTTGGACAGGCCGAATTCCTGTTCGTCAATATTGCGCATATATTGGCCTTTGCCGCCCTGGCAGTCTGGGCCCTTGCCAGGCGGAGACAGACCGATTGGCATCGCCGGCTGATGTTCGGCGCCATGGCAACGGTTGCCGCCCCAGGGCTTGCCCGGCTGCTGCCGCTGCCCTTCACGATCCCTTATACCTTCCTCGTGGTCTTTCTCGCCGCGATGGTATTCCCCGTCATCGGGATGATTGCTGACAAACGCCGCAACGGCCGCGTCCATCACGCCTGGTGGTGGACCCTCGCCATTCCGCTCGCCGCGCTGGCTATCGGCGAAGCGATTGCAAATACCGATTGGGCGATAAATTTTGCGGCAGACCATGTCGCAGGTACGCCCGGTGCTGAAAGGCCCCCACACGCCTTCCTCCCACCCGGCATTTTGTAAATTGCGCAACCCATGCTTCCCGGAACGCACTCGCCATCACGACCGTTCTGGCTATAGGATATCTAACTGCCAACGCTTACGGGATGCGCCATGACCGCTGAAACCAGACTGCCCACGGGCGATGACCTGCTGGCCGAGATCGACCGCCTGCGCAAGGAGCGCAATGCGGTGATCCTGGCGCATTATTACCAGACGCCCGATATCCAGGACCTGGCCGATTATGTCGGCGATTCACTACAGCTGTCGCAGATGGCGGCGGAGACCGATGCCGACGTGATCGCATTTTGCGGGGTCAAGTTCATGGCCGACACCGCCAAGATTCTCAGCCCGAAAAAGATCGTGGTCCTGCCCGACATGGATGCCGGGTGCAGCCTGGAAGACAGCTGTCCGCCGGAGAAATTCCGTAAGTTCCGCGAAGCCCACCCTGATCACATCGCGCTGACTTACATCAACTGCTCGACCGAGGTGAAAGCGCTGAGCGACGTGATCGTCACCAGTTCCAGCGCCGAAACGATCCTGCAGCAGATTCCGAAGGATCAGAAGATCATCTTCGGACCGGACAGGCACCTGGGCGGATACCTGTCCCGCAAGTTCGATCGCGAGATGCTGCTGTGGCCGGGCGTGTGTATCGTTCACGAAGCCTTTAGCGAAACCGAGCTGCTCAAGCTGCAGCAAAAGCACCCTGGTGCGCCGATCGCTGCCCACCCCGAATGCCCGCCTTCGATCATTGAACATGCCGATTACGTCGGATCGACCAGCGGCATCCTCAAATTCGCGTCGGATTTCGAAGGCGATACGCTGATCGTGGCGACCGAGCCGCACATCATCCACCAGATGGAAAAGGCGCTGCCGGAAAAGAACTTCATTGGTGCGCCGGGTGCGGACGGCAACTGCAGCTGCAATATCTGCCCCTACATGGCGCTCAACACGCTCGAAAAACTCTACACCGCATTGCGCGATCTCGAACCGCGTATCGAAATCGAGGAAGGCTTGCGCCTCGAAGCCAAGAAAAGCCTCGACCGGATGCTGGAAATGGCCAGCGCCAGCGTCGGCAAGGGAGATATTGGCACAGTGCAGATCGAAGATGTGCCGGAAGAAGAAATCCCGAGCGGCGACTAACACGCCCCGCAACCCTTTGCCCCTTCGTGCGTTCGTAAACCAGGCAACAGGGGGTTCGATACGATGTGGGGCCGAGTGAAAGCCGCCTGGCAGGCAGTCAACGCAAGCTATTGGTTCTATCCGGCGCTGTTCGCTCTGACCGCAGTGCTGCTTGCTTCGCTGACGATCCATCTCGACCGCATCGGCTGGTCCGAGCGACTGAGCACGGTGGAATGGATCCAGCCCGCCCGCCCCGCGGGCGCGACCAATATGCTGACCGTCATCGCCGGTTCGATGATCGGGGTGGCATCGACGGTATTCTCGATCACCATAGCGGCCGTTGCCTATGCCAGCGGAAATTACGGACCGCGCCTGCTGACCAATTTCATGGAGGACCGCGGCAACCAGTTCAGCCTGGCGACGTTCATTGGTACGTTCGTTTACGCACTTACAGTATTGCGCGCGGTCCGGACTGGCGAAGAAAGGGTCTTGCTTGACCTGAGCGTGGCTGGCGAATCCGCAGCTTTTGTCCCCCAGCTGTCGCTGCTCACGGCCTATATCCTGATGGCCGCCTCCATCGCGGTGCTGGTATTCTTCCTCAATCACATCCCCGCTTCGATCCGCATCAACTCGGTTCTGAAAGGGATCGGGCAGCGACTGATCGATGATATCAAACAGCTGTTTCCCGAGAAGGTCATGGGCGCAACCGATTCCGAGGTGCCCTACGGTCGTCCGGTCGATTCCGATACCGTCGGCTATGTCCAGCGGATCGATTTTGACCGCCTCGAGAGGATCGCAACCGAGGCCAATGGCCATATCAAGCTTGGTGTGCGAACCGGGGAATTCGTCCACCCGCATGTCCCGCTCGCCTATTGGGCAGAGGACGATGAACTCGATGAGAGGCATGACGAGAGCATCCGTGCCTGCTTTACCCTCGGCGGGATGCGCACACCTGCGCAGGACCTGCATTTCCTGATCGACGAGCTTGTTGAAATCGGCCTGCGGGCGCTGTCGCCCGGGATCAACGATCCGTTCACCGCTATTACCACGATCCACTGGCTGGGTTCGGCCACTGCCGAGCTTGCCCGGCGCGACCTGACGCGCAAATTCGGCGACGCGGATAACGCGGACGAGGACCGACTGATCCTGCTGGATGACGATTTCGATCACTATGTTGCGCGCGGTTTCGGCGCAATGCGTTCAGCCGTCGCCACCAGTCCGACCGCGGCCCGCGTCACCTACGATGTGATCTACAATGCCGGAATTGGCTGTAATGACATCAGCCGCCTGCAGACCCTTAGGCGCGAAGGCGAGCGACTGTACCAGCAGGCCGAACTCGAACTGTCAGGTCCGGCGCTCGAGGACGTCCAGGCACGATACCAAAGCTTCCTCAAGCGGTTTGAAGCCTAACCGGCATCATCATCTTTGCCGCGGTTCGGCGCGTGCCTCGGCGCCACCATTCCCGGCCCCCTGCGTATGCCGGCAACTCGCCCCTGCTGCATCCGCGCCACCACGAGCGCGCTGCCAAGCAGGACCATCCCGAGAATGTCCCACGCTCCCAGGACCTCGCCAAACACGCCATAACCATACAGCGCCGCTATCGCCGGCTGGGTCAACAAAGCCAGGCCAATGATGAGTGGCCGAAAGTGGCGCAACGAGAACACTAGCAGGCCCTGCCCGACCAGCTGGCTAAGCACCGACAACACGATCAACGGCGTCCAGTCTGTTGGAATGACCGGTTCGCCCAGCGCCAACGCCAGCGCCAGCAAGACGGGACAGGCGAAGATGCTGACCCAGACCAGCAGGCTCCAGGCACCGATATCCTTGCGCGCGTCCTGAAGTGTCAGCAAATAGACGGCATAGGATAGCCCGGCTGCCAGGCAGAACAGGTCGCCGACCAATGTCGTGGTGCTGATTTCCAGGCTCTCGCCCATCAGTATTGCTGCTCCGCCCAGCGCGAAGGCAATAGCCAGCCATTCGCTGCCGCGCGGCATCATCCGTCCGATGATGAAGCCCCAGAACAGCAATACGATGCTCCCGGCATTACCGAACAGGGTGGCATTGCCGAGCCGGGTGAGCCCGATCCCGAAATGCCAACTGGCCAGGTCGAGCGCGAAGGCGAGCGATCCAAGCGCCACTAGGTACATGGTCCGTCGTGGTATTCCGCCAAGGCGCTGCCCGCTGGCGCGCGCCAGCATTGCGAGGAAAGGCAATGCCAAGGCCAGGCGCCAGAATGCCGCGCTTACGGGACCACTGTCTGCCAGCCGCACGCTCCATGGGCCCAGTGCCAAGGCGACATTGCCCGCCACCAGCGCCAGCAACAGCCACCATTGCCGCCCTGACAGTTTTTCGACGGTTGCGCCCTCCATGTCTGTGTCCTAGCCGCTGGCGCAACAGTTTTAAAAGAAAATGCGCCGAGAGGATGATGTATGCATGATAGCCTTTTCCAGCCGTTGAAAATGGGGGCACTCGAAGCCCGCAACCGTATCTTCATGGCTCCGCTGACGCGTGGTCGCGCGACCCAGCCGGGATCGATCCCAAACGACATGATGGCGACCTATTACCGCCAGCGCGCCGGTGCCGGGCTGATCATTTCCGAAGCCACCGGCATCAGCCGCGAGGGCCTGGGTTGGCCTGCCGCGCCCGGTATCTGGAGCGAAGAGCAGACCGAAGGCTGGAAACAGACGACCGAGGCCGTACATGAAGAGGGCGGGCTGATCGTCTTGCAGTTGTGGCACATGGGTCGGCTGGTCCATCCTTCGTTCCTCGATGGCGAACCGGGCGTTTCTGCCAGCGCCACCACTGCCCCCGATCATGCCCACACGGCAACCGGACGTCAGCCGCACCAGCAAGCCCGCGCGCTCGGCACCGACGAGATCGGACGTGTGGTCGCCGATTACGCTCATGCAGCCGAGAACGCCCGCAAGGCGGGCTTCGACGGTGTGCAATTGCACGGCGCCAATGGCTATCTGGTCGACCAGTTCCTGCGTTCGAGCACCAATCTGCGCGATGATGATTATGGCGAGTCGGTTGAAAATCGCTGCCGTTTCCTCGACGAAGTTCTGGAAGCGCTGGTGGGCGTGTGGGGTGCGGATCGTGTCGGCGTGAGGCTGTCACCCAATGGCGAAACGCAAGGCTGTGACGATCCCGATCCAGCAAGCCTGTTCGGCGCCGCCGCCTCGGTGATCGAAAAGCATGGCCTCGCATTCCTCGAATTGCGTGAACCTGGGCCCGATGGAACTTTCGGCCAGACCGACGTGCCCAAGCAGAGCCCGCTGATCCGGCAACGATATTCCGGCGCGCTGGTCCTCAATAGCGATTACGATGCTGCCGAGGCAGAGGCCGATGTCGCCACTGGCAAGGCCGATGCGATCTCGTTCGGTCGTCCCTATATATCGAACCCCGATCTCGATGTCCGCATCGCTCGCGGAGTAGAGTTCGCGCCAAATACGAATGTGCCGAAAAGCTGGTATTTGCCGGGTCCTGAAGGCTATATCGACTACCCGACACTCGAGATGGAGAAGGCGAAGGTCGCCTGACCGCGATGCACCCACGATCCTGGCTTCTTGCCCCGGCTGACAGCGAAACAAAACTGGCAAAGGTGCCCGGCATTGATGCCGGGGCAGTCGTACTCGACCTGTCCTCGGTGGCTGAAGACTGCAAGAAGGCGGCGCGGCAGAACGCGGTCGAGTTTCTCGCCGCGTACAAGGTGCACGGCTTCTCCCGCTGGGTGCGCATCAATCCGATCGGCAGTCCGCACTGGAAGGAAGACCTCGTCGCGGTCATGGCGCAGCAGCCGCACGGCATTATCCTGCCCCGGGCGACCGGTGCCCAGCAGGTGCAACTGCTGGCCGCCGAAATATACGAGTTGGAACCCGCCAGCGGATGCGCGCACAATTCGGTAAGGATCATCCCCCAGGTCGGCGACACCCCCGAAAGCGCGTTTGCAATAGAGGAGTTCGCGCACGATCCGCACCCGCGCATCCTTGGGCTGTCATGGGACCTGCAGGCGCTGGTTTCAGCAGCTCATATGACCACTAACGACAATGATGTGACACGCAATGTGCGGGCCCGCATCCTGTTGGCTGCCAAGGCACGGAGGCTCCTGGCGATCGAGAGTGCCTCGGGCCTGGTCAAGCGCAAGGATGCGCTCGAAATGGCGGTCAGGCGAGCCCGCGCGACCGGATTCGATGCCATGCTGGCGCGTCATCCCGCGCAGGTGCCCGTGATCGAAGATGTCTTTGCACCCGATGACACGGATCGCGCGGCGGCAAACACTATTGTGTCGACCTTCGCGCTCTACCCCGACGCGCAGATCGTGACCGTGGGTGGACGCAGCATCGACCGGACCGCGCTGCAGAACGCACAGCGGCTTCTCGACGACGGTTAGTCTTCGCCGTCCGGCGCAGCTTGTTCGTCTTCGGCGTCTGCCGCGCTGGCATCGGCATCTTGCGCGCTCGTGTCGGAAGTCGATGACTGCGCTTCACCGTCATCGTCCTGCGGGGAGCCTGTATTGCTCCCCTGCCCTGCCGGGGGCGAGGAAGATCGCAGTTCCTCGACGGGGATCATGGCGTCGCTGATCGTGCCGCCGAGAATCTCGCCCTGAGCTCCGGCGCCTTCCTCGGTCGGATCAACTTTTTCCGAACCACCGTCGCAGCCTGCCAGCATCAAAGTAGCGAAGCCCAACGCCGCTGCGGCTATCTGCCCTGTCATGCCGTTTCTCCTTCAAGAGCGCCGAAGAAACCAGGCGCGGTGCGCTGCAGCGCCTTGTCCCATTCTTGCGGCACCACGTCTATTCCAAGCTGTGCGAGGCTGGTGACCCCGAATTCGTCGATTCCGCAGGGCACGATGCCGCTGAAATGTGCCAGGTCCGGGTCCAGATTGACCGAAAACCCGTGCATGGTGACCCAGCGCCTAACTCGCACCCCGATGGCACCGATTTTTGCCTCCCGACCATCACGATCATGCGTCCAAATGCCGACCCGCCCGTCGACCGCCCAGCCCTGTACGCCGAAACCGGCGAGCGTGGCGACGACCCAATCCTCGAGCGCATGGACGAACCGGCGCACATCCTTGCCGCGTTTCCTCAGGTCGAGAAGCACGTAACCGATGCGTTGGCCGGGACCGTGATAGGTATAGCGTCCACCGCGCCCCGCTTCGACAACCTCGAATCGCGGATCCAGCAACTCGGACGCGACTGCGCTTGTGCCGGCGGTATAGACTGGCGGGTGTTCAAGGCACCATATCAACTCGCGCGACGTTCCGGTCGCGATAGCAGCGTTGCGTTGCTCCATTGCCGCCAACGCCGTGCGATAGGGCACGGGCGACGTTTCCAGCTGCCATTCTGGCTGTAATGCGGGTTGTGCGAGGGGCTGCGCCATAATCCGTCATTGCGTGGCGTGCGCGAGTGCGCTTATCAAGAGGTAATGACAAAAGCTCCCGAACGCCGGACGAATTTCGACATGACCAAGGCCTGGGAGCATGGCGTAGCCTTGCTGCGCGCCAATTCCAGCATGGTTTCTGTGATCGCGGGAGTGTTTTTCTTTCTCCCGCTCGCGGCCCTGCTCCATCTCCTGCCGGATTTGAGCAATGATCCCGCCTTTGTCGGTGGCGCAGGTGATTCTGCGGCAATGACAAGGGCGATCGAGGCTGTTCTGGCAGAAACCTGGTGGATGATCCTGATAGTGATCATATCGCAATCGATCGGGCAACTGGCGCTTTACCGTCTTCTCAACGACCGGTCCCGCCCGACCGTTGGTGAGGCCCTCAAATTCGGGGCCAAAGCCTTCCTGCCCTATCTCGGCGCGATGGTTCTGGCAGAGCTTGTTCGACTGGTGGTGGTCGGAATTCCGACAAGCTTGGCGGGCATGGCCGGGCTCGGTGCGATTGTTGCGTTGCTGGGACTGGTGGCGACGATCTATCTCTATGTGAAGTTTTCGCTGATTGCGCCGGTGGTGGGAATCGCGATGGAATTCAACCCGTTCAGAGCGCTGGTGCAGAGCTGGCGGCTGACGCGGCGTAATTCGCTGCGCCTGTTCCTGTTCTATTTCTTGCTGGTCGTAGCCTTCGCCGTGCTCTGGCTAGTCGCGACATTGTTGTTGACGCTCGTGTTCGGACTGATGGGACCGAGCGTTGCCGGATTCGGTTTCATCATCAGCACAGCGGTGGCGATGTCGATCTTCTGGTGCGTCTATCTCGCGGTGTTGAGCGCAGCCTACCACCAGCTCGGTGGGGTATCGGAGCCGATCGCACAAGCCTGATCGGGACCAGCCAGCCCGGCCCAAGTTCCGTCAGTCTTTCCAGCCCCAGAACAGCTTGCACGGCAGCACGTTCCAGAATTCGAAACCGCTGTCGATCCGGTTGAAACGCGTCCTCATCAAGTCGCGCACGGCGGCGGTAAACTGATAGGCCATGAAGGCGCCGCCCGGTCGCAGGATACGGTGCGTGGCGGCCATGATTTCTTCGCCGACCCCACCAGGCAAGGTCGAGAATGGCAGGCCCGAGAGGATGTAGTCGGCATGTTCGTGGCCGGCGAGGTGAACGATCTCCTCGACATCCTCGGCTGATCCCAGCACGGCGGTGAAGCGGCTGTCGGCAATCGTGCGATTGAGATAATCGACATAAAGCGGGTTGGTATCGATCGCGATCAAACGCGCGTTGCCCTTCATCTTCTCGAGCACGGGCAGGCAGAATGTGCCGACCCCGGGACCGTATTCGACAAACAGGTCACACCTGCTCCAGTCGACCGGTGCCAGCATGCTAGCAATAGTGAAACGCGAGGACGGGATGATCGAGCCGACCATCCGTGGCTCGTCGATGAAGCCCCTGAAGAAAACACCCCATTGTCCGAGAAACCGCGACGCGCTCTCACCAATCCGATCGCGCAGGCGCACGACCGTCTTCGCACCTTCATTGCTCAATTCAAACTCTCCGGCAGCGTTCTCGCCGCATTGCAGGCTGTTAGCACATCGAGGTGGCAGCATCGCGAGACCATTGCAACCGTCCCCGTGCGCGACTAGCGATCCGGCATGGCAGACGCTGACCCTGACCGCGCAACGCCGCATCCGGCGCAGCCAGCTCCATCCCTGCCTGGTACAGCGCGGCCGCGCGCTATTTCGCGTGGCCGGCTGGCGCTGCTGTTCGCGGTGATGCTGGTAACTGCTGCGGGCAATACCGCCATGCAATCGGTCATGCCCTCGATTGGCACTGCGCTGGGGGTAGCCGACGTCTGGATCAGCTTGGCATACAGCTGGTCAGCACTGTTGTGGGTGGCC
>SHLU01000080.1 GCA_004282995.1 Sphingomonadaceae bacterium | reverse complement strand
GTACGGATACGGTCAATTTCCTCCTGCCCCAGTTCACCGAGGCCAGAGCCGATCAGCGCGATCTCGCCAAGATGAGCATAGGGTGCGGTATCCTCGGTAAAACCACGATAACCGCTGCCGAAACGCACCTTGACCGCTACGCGCCCCGGTTCCGCGTCGTTGGGCCAGAGCTGCGCTCTGACGCCATTCCCGAGTTCGACAATCTCGATCTCGTCGAGGAATGGAAGGCTGCTGCCGATCGGGCGTGACGAAACGACCTGACCGGGTGTGCCGATGGCCGGCTGATCTTCGAACGAAACGCTGGCCGCAGCTAGCCGGGCGCTGGCATCGGGCTCTACATCTTCGCGCATAGCCTGCGCCAGACGCTGCGCATCGGCCTCGCCGGTAGCGGGGGTCAAATAGATCGATCGGATGACATCGCCCTTGAACAACGCCTGGGTGCGTTCGAGGATCGCCTGTGGGGTGATGCGTGACTGCATCTGGCGGAAAATCTCCAGCACTGTGGCCGGGGCGGCGGTTGTTTCACGGATGTCCACCGCGCTGATCAGATTGTCCGCAAGCCTTCCCCCCGGAGCGACCGGAGCCTCGTCGACCTGAGCCTTGAAGCCAACATCGAACTCGGCGACTTCGCGATCGATTTCTTCCTGCGTTGGCGGGCTTTGCAGCGCATCGGCAATCACGCCGCGAACATCGCTCAGGGCGGCCTGCCAGTCCTGCGTTAGAGGTGCAAAGGAGACCAGGGTCGTATCACTCGAACGGCTGATATCCTCCTGCTCGACCTGAGCGTAGAGGAAGCTCCCGCCAGCGCGGGCGCGCTTTTCGAGGCGGCGATTGATGAGCTGGAGCGCCAGCCCGTCAAGCAACAGTCCTTCGTTATAGGCAATCGTGTCCTCGACCGCGCGCCATGGGCGCAAGATTGCGTAGGTGAATGTACGCGGCAGATCGGGTTCGACAAGCACCGTGGTTTCGCCAACCGGCGGAGTGCCCTGGGCCCCTTCGGGCGCAACCGGGTCACCGAAAGCGGGCTCTACACCAGCATCGCCTCTGCCCTTCCAGTCGCCGAAATGACGTTCGATCAGACGAGCCAGTTCCTCGGGCGGAGCATCGCCGGCGATGGCGATGACAGTCTTTTCCGGGCGATACCAGCGGCCGTGAAAGTCCTTAAGCGCCTCGGCCGTGGCAGCCTTGAGCGTTTCCTCGGTGCCGATGGTTGAACGTTCCGCCAGGCGTTGTCCGGCAAAAAAGGTTTCGCGCCTTGCGTCCGACACGCGGCGTCGTGCGCCGCCGTTCTCGCGACGCTCGGCCAGCACGATGGGAACCTCGGCCGCGACATTGGCTGGAGTCAGCACGGGATCGCGAACCATGCCCGACAACAACCGGAATGCCTGCTCGAGCTTGCCCCGCGCTTCGGGCAGGTCGAGCTGGTAGACCGTACCGGTGGGAGTGGTCATGGCATTGGTATCATTACCGAAACCTGCGCCAAGCCGCTGCCAGGTCGCAATCGCCTCACCAGCAGCGATGTATTTGCTTTCGCGGAAAAGAAGGTGCTCGAGAAGGTGAGCGTAGCCACGTTCGCTTTCGCGTTCGTGCAACGAGCCGACGTCCATGCGGATACGGATCGAAACCTGCCCGGGCGGCACACCATTGCGACGCACCGCATAGCGCAACCCGTTGTCGAGGACACCGAACTTCCATTCCCGGTCCACGGGCACGTTGCTGCCTTCATACAGCCACGGTACCTCGCCTTCACCCTGGAGCGAGGCGGGACGTTCCACTGTCGGCGAGGATTGAACCGGTTCCTGGGCGGGAAGCGGGCCGGCCAACAGGGCGACGGGGAGCAAGAGCGCGCAAATGCGCGCAGCACGCAAAATAGCTGTCATGGGTCAATTATAGGGAGCAATCGGCTGAAGGGACAGTGAATAGGCACGTATCAAGCGACTTGCCTTGTCGATTCCCCTGCGCGCTCCTACATCGCAACCATGTTCATCGAGACCGAAACCACGCCCAATCCCGCGTCGCTGAAATTCCTGCCCGGACAAACGGTCATGGCCAGCGGAACGCGCGAATTCACTTCGCCCGAAGATGCCGAGGCGAGCCCCCTCGCCCAGGCTCTGTTTGACACCGGCGAAGTGACCAATGTCTTCTTCGGCGCCGATTTCGTCTCGGTCTCGAAAGCACCAGGCGTCAACTGGCCCGATCTCAAGCCGCAGGTTGTCTCGATTCTGCTCGATCATTTCGTCAGTCAGGCGCCTCTGTTCATTGGCGGCGATGCCAGTGGAATATCGGTTCCGGCCGATGACGATTTGGTGGTCGAAGATGATCCGGCCGATGCTGACATTGTCGAGCAGATCCACGAGCTACTCGAAACCCGCGTCCGTCCGGCGGTGGCCGGCGATGGCGGCGACATTGCCTATCGCGGCTTCAAGGACGGTGTCGTCTATCTGACCTTGCAGGGCGCCTGCTCCGGCTGCCCCTCGTCGACAGCGACGCTCAAGAACGGGATCGAAGGGCTATTGAAACATTACGTTCCGGAAGTGGTTGAAGTCCGCGCAACCTGATTATTCCGATAATGCAAAGGACCTCCATGACCCGGCAATTCCACGGAAACGTGCTTTCCGATGACGCGCTCGACCAGATTTTCAACGAGGCTCGAACTTACAACGGCTGGCTCGACAAGCCTGTCAGCGAAGACCAGTTGCGCCAGATCTACAATCTTATGAAAATGGGGCCGACCTCTGCCAACATGCAGCCCGCCCGGTTGATCTGGGTCACTTCGGACGAGGCAAGGATCGGCTCGCCGCACTCGCTTCCGAGGGCAACAGGGACAAGATCAAGGCCGCTCCGGTTACAGCTATCATCGGGTACGATATCGATTTTCACGAACAGCTCCCGTGGTTGTTCCCGCACACCGACGCGAAGAGCTGGTTTGCCGGAGACGAGCAGGGCCGCATCGAAGGCGCCAAGCGCAACTCCGCACTGCAGGGTGCCTATCTCATCATTGCCGCCCGCGCGCTGGGCCTCGATTGCGGGCCGATGTCGGGCGTCGACCTCGACGGGATTACCGAACAGTTTTTCGCCGGCAACCCCGATTTCGGCCCCAGGGTGAAGGCCGACTGGGTTTGCTCGATCGGCTATGGTGATCCCGAAAGTATCTTCGAGCGCAGTCCACGGCCCGATTTCGGGAAGTTTACGCAATTCGCTTGAGGCGATAACAGGCGCGCCATGACCACGCTCGCCATAGACTGCTCTACACAAGCTTGTTCGGTCGCCCTGTTCGAGGGTGCGGATTTGCGTGCCTATGACCATCGTATCCTTGGACGCGGCCATGCAGAGCAGTTGGTGCCGATGATTGCTGCCCTGCCAGGCAAGGGTGAGGCAGACCGAATTCTGGTCGCGCTCGGTCCGGGCAGCTTTACGGGGATACGTATCGGCATCGCCACCGCCCGCGCACTCGGTCTCGCCTGGAAGGCCAAGGTCGAGGGTTATCCAACGCTTGCGCTGGTCGCGGCGATGGCCCGCGCCGAGAATGGTCCGATCGACATCGATGTGGCGATGCATGGCGGCCATGGAGAATGGTTCGTTCAGGGGTTCGATGCCGAAGGTAAAGCGCTGGGCGAAGTTCGCTCCCTTGCCCCCGCTGAGGCGGCCGGAACGGCGAAATCGGAAATTGTTGCGGGAACGCAGGCTGATGCCCTGGTGGAACAGCGCAATTGGGGGACAGCCATGTCGACGCATCCCGATGCCCGCTTTGCCTTGCATCTTCCCGCCCACGCCCTGTCGCCGGAGATCCGCCCGATTTATGGCCGGGCACCCGACGCCAAGCCCACCGCGGATACATCGGTAACGCCATGATCGATGATCTCGACCGGATCATGGCGGTGATGCAGGACGCTTTCGACCCGCATTGGGGCGAAGCGTGGAACCGTCGCCAGGTCGAAAGTTCGCTGGTTACCCCGACCACCCACTACCGCTTGCTCGATGCGACCGGCGAGACACCCGCCGAAGGTGTCGACGCCGCAGCTTTCGCCATGGTCCGCGCCGCGCCGGGAGAAGAGGAATTGTTGCTGATCGCGGTCCATCCCGATTTACGTGGCCGCGGCCTGGCTGGCCGCCTCATCGAGCGATTGAGCGAGGACGCGCGTGCGCGCGGTGCAGAACGGCTCTTTCTTGAGATGCGTGAAAACAATCCGGCGGAAACGGTTTACCGACGCTACGGTTTCGAACCTATCGGTCGCCGTCCCAAGTATTACACTGATGGAAATGGCGACAAGATCGATGCCATTACATTTGCCAAGTCTTTGTAGTTCAACCCTTGCTGGCGAATATCCGGGAAAATAATTATTATTCTGGAACAAGCAGTATTGAAATCAGCGCCGATCTGCTCCAGAAGGAGTATGTCCATCGACAAGAAGTCGAGGGCTAAATAAATATCGATCGCAAAAGTTGAGGAACATCATGGACACCCTTGAATCCGACATGTCGGAGACGTTGATTACGTTGACGTCCGACATCATTGCCGCACACGTCAGCAACAACCACGTCGACGTCGACGCACTGCCCGAACTGATCTCAAGCGTTTACGGAGCATTGGCCGGTCTCGGCCAGGACGCCGAAGCCGAAGAAGTTCGCCCTGATCCCGCCGTATCCATCCGTTCCTCGGTCAAGAAGGATCACATCGTCTGCCTGGACTGCGGCAAGAAGATGAAGATGCTCAAGCGTCACCTGATGACCGAGCACGGCCTTACCATCGACGAATACAAGTCACGCTGGAACCTTGGCGCCGACTATCCGATGGTTGCGCCCGATTACGCCGAGACCCGGCGTGATCTTGCAAAGAAGATCGGCCTTGGCCGCAAACCCGGACAGAAGCGCGGCCGGAAGAAGAAAACCGCCTAATCTGTTTATTCATTCCACGCGGCCGACCTCGGTCGCTTGAGTGCAGCGCCTCGCCCCTCTAAGGGTGCGAGGCGTTTCATTTTACGGAGAGTGGGCTTGGCCGAGCGCATCGATCTAGAACAACTTTGCGCCGACAAGGGCCTGCGCATCACCGAGCAACGCCGCGTGATCGCAAAGGTATTGTCGGAGAGCGACGATCATCCCGACGTCGAATTGCTCCACGAACGCGCCAGCGCGGTCGATCCCAAGATTTCCATTGCCACGGTCTATCGTACCGTCCGTCTTTTCGAAGAGGCCGGCATTCTCGATCGCCATGATTTTGGTGACGGGCGAGCGCGCTATGAACCCGCACCCGAAGCGCACCATGACCATCTGATCGATGTCGAAAGTGGCAAGGTTGTCGAGTTCGTCGATCCCGAGCTCGAGGCATTGCAGAAACAGATCGCCGAAAAGCTCGGCTATCGCCTCGTCGATCACCGGATGGAATTGTTCGGTGTGCGGATCGACCGTGGCGACTGACCCGGAACGCCGCGAGTGGAAATTGCGGCAAATGGCCGCGACTGGCGAAACGACCCCGCTAAGCCTGGGCAGCCGGATCCGCTTCATCACCCGAACCGCGATGATAGCGCTGGCGCTGCTGGTATTCGTCCCACTACACTACCTATTCCGCCTTTTCTTTTACGGCTCGCCCTTCCCCATGTGGTTCCTGGGCGTCACCGGCTGGATCGTCGGCGCGCGGGTCGAACGATATGGCACCCCACTCAGGCGTGATGTCTTCTTCATTTCCAATCATGTCAGCTGGATAGATATCCTGACACTGGCAGGCGCAAGCGGGACGGCTTTTGTTGCCAAAGCGGAACTGGCCCAGGCCCCGCTGGTCGGCTGGCTGTGCGGCCTCAACCGTACAGTCTTCGTAAAGCGTGAGAACCGGATGGGCGTGGCCGACCAGATAAACCAGTTGCGCGAAGCGCTGAAAGACAACTGGTCGGTCACCGTATTTCCCGAAGGCACCACCACCGATGGCCATTCGCTGTTACCTTTCAAGTCGAGCATGCTGAGCGTGCTCGAACCTCCCCCGCCCGGCGTGATGGTCCAGCCGGTCGTACTCGATTACGGGGAAGTCGCCGAGTGGATCGGATGGGTCGGCGATGAAACCGGCGTCAACAATTTCAAGCGCGTACTCAGCCGCAAGGGGAACTTCCGGCTCGGCATCCACTTCCTCGAACCGTTCAGCCCCGAGGAATATCACGGCCGCAAGGCCATAGCCGCCAAAGCCCGCGAGGAAATCGAGGATTGCCTTGAAGAATGCCTTGGCCATCCGGTCCGCCCCTTCAAGCACAATGTACCCCCGGTCCGCTACAGCGCGCCGGCGGTACCGATCGAATAAACCACCCGACGCGCCGAGCGACCCGCTGCTTCCTTGACCTAACTAAAGCCGTCCCCGTCACGCGAAGTGCGGCGTGCCGCCATTTTTGCAATAGCCGCGCGGTTCGTTTCCACGATCAGCCTCGTAGCCTGCATGATATTTCACGGCGCATTAAACCTGTCACTGGCGGTCATCGACACCGAACAAACCAGCATGGCAGCCCAATATGCCGGGTTTGGTGCCACCATTCTCATATCGACTGGGTTGGCGGCGGTATTGCTGGTTCGAGCGCGTGGATGTTCTTCGATGAAGCAGCGCGTTGAATTGCCGCTTGGCTTGCCGTAAAGGCGCGCCTTCATGAAACCGACCACCACCCCCAAGACCTACAGGGTCAAGAGCTTCGGCTGCCAGATGAACGTCTATGACGGCGAGCGGATGGCCGAGCTGCTGGCCGAAAAGGGCATCATGCCCGCCCCCGATGGCGAAGATGCAGACCTGGTCGTGCTCAACACCTGTCACATCCGTGAAAAGGCGGCGGAGAAGGTCTATTCCGATATCGGACGCCTGACCAAGGGCAAGACCCAGGCGAAAGCGCCGATGATCGCGGTGACGGGTTGCGTAGCGCAAGCCGAGGGCGAGGAAATCATGGCCCGCGCCCCGGCGGTGTCGATGGTCGTCGGACCGCAGGCCTATCACCGCCTGCCCGAAATGCTCGACAAGGCGGTGGCAGGCGAACGGTCGACTGATACCGACATGCCGCCGATCGCCAAGTTCGACGCCCTGCCCGCGCGCCGCAAGATCGGCCCGACCGCATTCCTGACCGTGCAGGAAGGCTGCGACAAGTTCTGCACCTATTGCGTCGTACCCTATACCAGGGGGGCCGAAATATCGCGCCCATTCAACGACCTCCTGACCGAAGCGCTGAAACTGGTCGAGGCTGGCGCGCGCGAGATCACGTTGCTGGGCCAGAACGTCAGCGCATGGTCCGGCGAAGACGAAAAAGGCCACCGCGTCGGACTCGCGGGTCTGATCCGCGCGCTGGCCCCGATCGATGGGCTCGAACGGATCCGCTATACCACCAGCCACCCAGCCGACATGGACGACGCGTTGATCGCCGCCCACGGCGAGGTCGACAAGCTGATGCCCTACCTCCACCTTCCGGTGCAGTCCGGCAATGACCGCGTGCTCAAGACAATGAACCGCAGCCACACCGCCGAAAGCTACCTGCGCCTGCTGGAACGCTTCCGTGCGGCGCGGCCCGAT
The DNA here is from genome assembly GCA_004282995.1 of Sphingomonadaceae bacterium. GTDB lineage: Bacteria > Pseudomonadota > Alphaproteobacteria > Sphingomonadales > Sphingomonadaceae > Parerythrobacter. Next base: position 1,941 of record SHLU01000080.1, on the reverse strand, counting down.
ATTGCTTTGAGCGGCGATTTTATCGTCGGATTCCCGGGCGAAACCGAGGCCGAGTTCGAGGATACGCTGAAAATCGTCGACGCGGTCGGCTACGCCCACGCCTTCAGCTTCAAGTATTCGCCCCGACCCGGCACGCCTGCAGCGACGATGGATGGGCAGGTCCCCAAGGAAATCATGGACGAGCGTCTGCAACGCCTGCAATCCGCGCTCGGGCGGCATCAATTTGCCTTCAACCAGGATAGCGTGGGCAAGACATGCGGCGTTCTGGTCGAACGCAAGGGCAAGCTTCCGGGCCAATGGCTGGGCAAGTCGCCCTGGCTGCAAAGCGTGTGGTTTGAAAGCGACGCAAAGATTGGCGATCTGGTTGAAGTCGAGCTGCTCGAGGCTGGCCCCAACTCGCTTGCCGGACGTCCGCTTGCGCCTGCGCTGACCTGACGCCTCGCAGTCTTTCCCCAGCCGCGACTCCTGCCCAAGCTTGCGCCGCGCAGCCATCGGCGTAAGCTCCCGACTCACCACCAGCGAAAGGAACGCGCCAAGCCATTATGGGCCGCAAACCGTCCCGTCGAACCGATCCGGCGATCTCGCCCGACCCGGTCCCGCAACGCGAAATTCGCCGTGCCAGGGCGGATATGGAGTTCGAGAACCAGTCCCTGCTGGTACCACTGTTCGGACAATTCGATGCCAACCTCGTCCAGGTCGAGAATCGTCTTGGCGTGTTCATCTCGGCCCGTGGCGACCATGTCCAGATCGAGGGGCCCGAGGACAGCGTGGCGCGCGCCCGTGAAACCATTCAGTCGATGTACGACCGGCTAGCGCAGGGCCAGGATCTCGACGCTGGCGCCATCGAGTCGCTGATCGCCATGTCGAATGAGCCAACATTTGAAGGGATCGTCAAAGGCGAGCCTGATTCACCGCCGATCATGATCCGCACGCGGCGTAAAACCATCGTGCCGCGCAGCGCGATGCAGGCGACCTATATGCGCAGCCTCGCGCGTGACGATATCATTTTCGCGCTGGGTCCGGCGGGTACAGGCAAGACCTATCTGGCGGTGGCGCAAGCGGTCAGCCAGCTGATCAACGGCAGTGTCCAGCGGCTGATCCTGTCACGTCCGGCGGTCGAGGCGGGCGAAAAGCTCGGCTTCCTGCCCGGCGACATGAAAGACAAGGTCGATCCCTATCTTCGGCCGCTCTATGACGCGCTCTACGACTGCATGCCGCCTGAGCAGGTCGAACGTCGGCTGGCCAGCGGCGAGATCGAGATTGCTCCAATCGCCTTCATGCGCGGCCGCACGCTGGCTGACGCCTTCGTTATCCTCGACGAGGCGCAGAACACCACGCGCGAGCAGATGAAGATGTTTCTCACCCGGTTCGGCCAGAACAGCCGGATGGTGATCGCAGGCGATCCGCGGCAGGTCGATATTCCGGGCGGCGACGGGATGAGCGGGCTGGCCGACGCCACCGCCAAGCTGGAGGGAGTCGAAGGTTTTGGCACCATCCGCTTCACCGTTGCCGATGTCGTGCGTCACCCGATCGTGGGTCGTATCGTCGAAGCCTATGAAGGTCCGACCGAGTGAGCGGGAAACCGCGATGAACGTCGAAATCGAGATTGAATACTGGCCCGAGGGAGCTTGGCAGGAATGTGCCATGCGCGCCGCCGAAGCAACCAGCGCAATCGAACCGGCCATCGCCCATCCGCGGCTTGAGACGAGCGTGTTGTTCACATCGGACGAGCAGGTCCACCAACTCAATCGGGAATGGCGCGAGCGGGACAAACCCACCAATGTCCTGTCGTTCCCGATGCTGGAGCGAGAGAATCTCCTGACGCTCGATCCAGCGGAAGAGCCCGACCAGCCCCCCGTTTTTCTCGGTGATATTGCCCTCGCCTTCGAAACCTGCAGCCGTGAGGCGGAGGCAAAAGGCATCACCCTCGAACAGCATGTC
>SHLU01000079.1 GCA_004282995.1 Sphingomonadaceae bacterium | reverse complement strand
GCCTTGCGGATGCCAGAAGACGCTACCGTGGGCCTCTTCCTGCAGATGGAACAGGTCCATCTCGCGCCCCAGCTTGCGATGGTCGCGCTTGGCCGCTTCCTCCAGCCGGTGGAGATGGGCGCTGAGCTGCTTTTTGTTGAGCCAGCCGGTGCCATAAATGCGCGTGAGCTGCGGATTGCGCTGGTCTCCGCGCCAATAGGCGCCGGCCACGCGCATCAGCTTGAACGCCTGCGGATCGAGCTTTCCGGTGCTGGGAAGATGGGGGCCGCGGCACATGTCGAGCCAGGCACCGTCCGAGCCTGGTTCGCCCGACCAATAGACCGTCAGTTCCTCGTCCTCGGGCAGTTCCTGGGCCCATTCAGCCTTGAACACTTCGCCCTCGGACTGCCACTTCTCGATCAATTGCTCGCGGGTCCAGACCTCGCGCCGCAACGGCTTGTCGGCCTTGATGATCTCGCGCATCTTTTCCTCGATCGCGGGCAGATCATCCATGCCGAAGGGTTCGCGCGTCTCGGGAGCCTTCACGTCGTAATAGAAGCCATCGTCGGTCGCCGGACCGAAAGTGATCTGGGTGCCGGGCCACAATGCCTGCACCGCTTCGGCAAGAACGTGGGCATAGTCGTGCCGCACCAGTTCCAGCGCTTCTTCCTCGTCGCGAGTGGTGATCAGCGCCAACTCGGCATCGCCTTCGAACGGGCGCTCGAGATCCCGCACTTCGCCATCGACCTTCGCGGCAAGCGCGGCCTTTGCAAGACCGGGGCCGATCGCAGCGGCGATATCGGCCGGGGTTGCGCCTGGTTCCACTTCGCGCACCGAACCATCGGGCAGGCTGATTTTCAAAAGTTGGGTCATCACTCACACGTCCTGGCTTGTTGCGCGCGCCTTTGCACATGAAGCCGCGCATCGGAAGGGGGAACGCGCCTTACCAGCAAGCCGAAACCGGCCTGCCCTACGCTTTTTCGCTATCTTGCCGGAGGTGGCGTTGTCTGCCAGCATCCCCCCGGGTCGCTCCTCAAGGCATGAAGGAGCTCGCTGCGATGAAAGGTGGACCGGGGCGCCGCGCACGCACCGTCGAGGAATTCGGCCAGAACATGGCCGCGCTGCATGCGCATGAACCTGTGCATTTCAAGCCCTATGCCGCCCCCGGAGACGACGGTCCGCGCGATGTATTCATCGCCAGCTGGGCCAAGAGCGGTACCACAATGATGCAACAGATGTTCCACCAGCTGCGCATGGTGGCATCCTCCGGCAGGGGCGACATGGATTTCGATGACATCAGCCGGATGACGCCGTGGGAGGATACGGCGATGATGCTCGACCTCGACATGACGGCCCCACAACGGGCATTGCCGCGCGGTTTCAAGTCGCATCGCGAATATGAGCGTCTGCCGGCGGGCCAGCGATATGTCGTTACCCTGCGGGACCCGAAGGAATGCTACGTCTCTTTCCATCGCTTTTTCGACGGCTGGCATATCGAGCGCGGCGCTGTGCCGATGGAAGATTTCTGGGACCTTTTCATGAGCGGCGGTCCCGGCGGATGCGATTACGCTACCCATCTGCTGAGTTGGTGGGCCCGCCGGGATGAACCCGACACGCTACTTGCAACCTATCGCTGGGCGGCAAAAAATCGGCGGGAGATGATTGCGCGTATGGCCGCATTCCTTGGACTTCAGATCAAGGGAGAGGGAGTTGCGACCGTCGAAATCATGACCGATCGCGCTTTCATGCGCGATTACATGGACCGCTTCGACGATGCCATGGTCTGTGCTGTCATGGAGGAAAAGCTCGGCATTCCCGCCAGCAGCGATTCCAGCAAGGTCCAGTCGGCCGGCAGCGACTCGCGGGAACTGCCGCCTGCAATGGCCGAGCGGATTGACGACCTGTGGGCAGACAGGGTGCAACCTGCCACAGGCCATGCGGATTTCACGTCGCTTGCGGCGGAACTGGACGCAAGGATGGATGCGCCGGCGGCCTAGCTGCTGGGCGCGTCCGTGGAACCCCATGGCGGCGGCGGTGGCGTGACCGGCTTGGTCGCATCGAACTCGACGCGAAAATCGCGATCTTCTGGTGCACCGCCGGCCTGCTTGCGCTGCAGCCGATAGGAGAACCTGGCCTCCGGATCGCCGGCCGGGTCGACGCCAACCGTCCAGACATTGGTGACCGACGCGTCCAGGCCTTCGCGCTGGAACATTTCGATGCTCTCGCGATCGACCGGAAAGCTGTGTCGCCGACCGGTCCCGCCCATCGAGGTATCACCGCCATACATGGTCACCGCGTCGGATTCCCCATCGGCATGGCGGTGGTCGTGCTTTAGCCGCAGCCCCTTGTCGGTGCGGGTGAAAACCCAAGTCCGCGACCGGTCCCATTCACCACCGGCTTCGCGCACGTGAAACGGAACCCGAATCTCGCTGTCGCTGCACTCGCGCACATGCATCACCATGTCGGCATCGCGAAAAGCCGCATCGACCTCGTCGCTGCTGACAAGATTGCCATCGTATGCCTGGCCGCAATGGCTCGAAAGATTGCTCCAGAATGCATCGTAAGGATTGTCGGCTTCGGAAGGTTCGGTGTCCGTGCAGCCGAGCAGCAGAAAGGGGACCAAGCCCGCGAAGCGAAAGATTGCGTTGTTCATGGTGCCAGCGTGGCACCGCCGCCGCTGCAAGCCAAGCAGGAAAGCACCCAGACCGCTTCGGCGCCGGTTTTACTCGCACCAGTTGATATGCGCGGCGATCCATCCATCGCCCTCGGCTACGCCGCGTTCGATCATCCAGTCTGCCAACCATTCCTCGCCATCGGGCGTGATCCGCCGCGCGGCGCGAAGCTCACGCCCATATCGGTCACGCGGCGGATTATTGCCGCCATCGACCATGACGGGTCCCCGGTTCAGCCAGTCGGCCAAAAGGGCGCGGGCATCACGGGCCCTGGCGCTTTCCTCGGCGCACGCGCCGTCGAGCTCTGGCGAGTCATATCCGGTCAGGCGGATACGACGCTTGCCAATCGCCACTGTATCACCGTCGATGACGCAGGCCGCGCTGCGGCGTTCGCCGCAAATTGTCCATCGGTGTTCAATGCTGATGGCATCTCCTCGCGCGGTTGGACGCCCCGTCAGCCACAATGTGGCGGCAAGCATCACGGCTGTCGCCAGCCAGACCAGCCAGGATTTTGTTCGGCGCCCTCGCCCCCGTGAACCGAATCTGCGCCGCATGGAGGTTCCTTAGCAATGTCGATACGCCCTGGGGAGCCGCATGGTCCGGGCGACTGGTGTGTAACCCGCCTGGCGCTCGCCACGAACCGGCAATTGTTCAGAACGCAAAGGAGAGGAAACATGGCGAACGGTAATCTTGGATCCCTTTTGAAGGTGGCCGGCGGTCTCGCGCTTGCAGTTCCCGGCTTGGCCGCGTGTGACGCAATCTGCGGCGCCTGTGGTGCTTGTTCGGCCTATGGCTGCAAGGCGCATGATGGCGAGGGCGCCGGTTGCGGAGCCTGCGGAGCCCACAAGGACGAAGTGCCGGCAGACGAAGCTGACGGCAGAGGGGCCGATGACAGCTAAGACGCACGAGCCGCTTGGGGCTCGCGAAGTTCTTCTTGCTATCAGCGGAGACATGGCTGATCAGGGCACCCCGTTGATCACGAGGGTGCTGCCAGAAGATCGCTCCGAGTTTCAGCAATGGGCGCATTATCCGCCGGGCGACGCCATCGACCCGGTAAGCGGCGCGCGCTGGTATTATCACGCTCACCCGCCCGAGCAGCGCGGCATAGCAGAGCATGGGCATTTTCATATCTTCCTTCCGCTATCGGATTTCGCGGAGGCGGAACCCATAGCCAGGCCCAGGGATCGTAATGCCCCAGCGGTGGTCCATGTCGCCAGCCTGGGTTTCGATACCGACGGACTCCCTACGCAATGGTCCACTGTCGCCCACCGGATTACCGACGATTATGTCATGCCTGCCGGTGCCATCATCGCGCTCCTGGACCGTTTGCGGCTCGACGGGGCGGGAGAGAAACAGGGCATTGCCGGGGTCGGCCGTTGGCTAACACTGGCGCTGGCAGCTTGTCGCGAGGATATCGAGGCGATCCTGATCGAACGCGATGAGCGTCTCGCGGCCCGCGAACCCGGCGAGATCTTGTCCTCGCGGCCCTTCCGGCTGGACTGACCGCGGCGCATGGTTGCGATGGGCGCACTTTCGCCACGCTGATTCCTCGGCTACGGGCAGCCTGAGTTTGCGAGGAGCAATGTGCGTGGCTGAGCGGTCCGACAATTCACAGATGCTGGCCAAGGCCGAAGTGCTGATCGAAGCGCTACCCTATTTCCAGCGCTACGCTGGCCGAACCTTCGTGGTCAAATATGGTGGGCACGCCATGGGCAACCCGCAGGCAGCGCGCGAATTTGCAGAGGATATCGTCCTACTCAAGGCCGTCGGAATCAATCCTGTGGTGGTGCATGGCGGGGGACCGCAGATCGGCGCGATGCTCGAAAAGCTAGGAGTTGAGAGCACCTTCGTCGACGGCCTTCGCGTGACTGACAAACAGACTGCCGAAGTTGCCGAAATGGTGCTGTCGGGAGCGATCAACAAACAGCTGGTCGGCTGGATCGTGCAGGCCGGGGGCAAGGCGATGGGCGTTTCGGGCAAGGATGGCGGCCTGGTCACCGCAACCAAGGTCCAGCGCACAACCAAGGATCCCGAAAGCAATATCGAGCGTGCAGTCGACCTGGGTTTCGTCGGAGAACCGAGTGCAATCGACACCACAATCCTCGATACCGCCGTAAGCGCCGGGATGATCCCCGTGGTCGCCCCTATCGGGGCTGGAGTCGATGGCGAGACCTACAATATCAACGCCGATACCATGGCCGGGGCGATTGCAGCGGCGCTGGGCGCAGCGCGTCTGTTCCTCCTGACCGATGTCGAAGGAGTGTTGGGCAAGAATGGCGAATTGCTGACCGATCTCACGCCTTCACGGATTGCTGAACTCAAGGGCGATGGCACGATCAGCGGCGGCATGATCCCCAAGCTGGAAACCTGCGTCCATGCGGTCGAGGCCGGCTGCGATGCCGCGGTTGTGCTCGATGGCCGCGTCGCGCACGCGATGCTGCTGGAATTCTTTACGGCACGCGGCGCCGGAACGCTGATCAGTGCGGAACACACTCCCCCGCCCAATTGATTATTGATCCACCCTTCATGCGTATTATCTGGTTGATACACCTGGGCAGACTCGGATAAGTATCCAGACGATTGCCCGAAACTTGCTCGAAAGGCAGGAAAAACCGTGGTTTTATATACACTTTACCAGATTGTCAGCGTGCTCGCGAGCGCCTTCATCATGCTGGTGATCGTTCAGTTCGTGATCGGATTGCTGCTCGCGTTCAACGTCATCAACCAGACGAACGCTTTTGTTGTGCAGATATATCAATCGATCAATGCCTTGCTCGAGCCGATCCTCAACCCGATCCGCCGCGTGCTGCCGAGCACGGGGGCTATCGACTTCTCGCCTCTCGTCGTCATCATTCTGTTGCAGGTCATGTTGATCGTGCTCGAGAATGCCGCCATTGCGAATCTATGACCGCACAGATCATCGACGGCAAAGCCTTCGCCGCGCGCCTGCGTGAGCGGGTCGGCGAATTCGCCGCATCCTTTGCCGAGAAAGCCGGTCGCAAGCCGGGCCTCGCCGTTGTCCTGGTGGGCGAGGATCCCGCCAGCCAGGTCTATGTCCGCAGCAAGGGCAAGGCCACGATCGAAGCCAATATGGAGAGCTTCGAGCACAGGCTGCCCGACGATACCGAAGAAGCGGGCCTGCTTGCCCTGGTCGAAGAGCTGAACGCCGATCCGGCCATCGACGGTATCCTGGTCCAGCTCCCGCTGCCCGACCATATCAACGAGCAGGCCGTGATCGCGGCAATCGCGCCTGACAAGGACGTCGACGGCTTCCACGTTATCAATGCCGGTCGGCTTGCGGTCGGCCAGCGCAGTTTCGTGCCCTGCACGCCGCTGGGCTGCATGATGTTGCTGACCGACAGGCTGGGAGATCTCTCTGGGTTGGAGGCGGTCGTGATCGGTCGCTCCAACATTGTCGGCAAGCCGATGGCGCAATTGCTGCTCGACGCCAATGCGACCGTCACCATTGCCCATAGCCGGACCAAGAACCTGCCCGATGTGGTTCGCCGTGCCGATATCGTCGTGGCTGCTGTCGGACGAGCCGAGATGGTTCAGCCCGACTGGCTGAAGGAAGGTGCGACCGTGATTGATGTCGGCATCAACCGGCTTCCGCCCGAACCGGGCAAGGAAAAGGGCCGGCTGGTGGGCGACGTCGATTTCGCTGGCGCGCAGCAAAGAGCCGGGGCTATCACGCCAGTGCCTGGCGGGGTGGGGCCGATGACCATCGCCGTGCTGTTACGCAATACGCTTGTCGCGGCGCATCGCAATGCCGGTATCGACCTGTCTGAGGATGTGGTTTGAAACGCTTTGCCGTCGTGGTCGTCTGCCTTTTGCTTGTCGCCTGCGCCAGCCCAAGGGATTATCGCGAGCGGATGGTGCGAGACGTGGCTTCGCCCGGCAAGATCGTCGCCGTCGAGATCGCCTTCGCTCGCATGGCGCGCGAGAAGGGGCAATGGACCGCATTCCGCGAATTCGCGACCGATGACGCCGTAATGTTCGTGCCAGTGCCGGTAGTGGCGCGGGACTGGCTGCGGCAGCAGAAGAACCCGCCCTTGGCCGTCCAGTGGCAGCCGCACATGGTTTGGATGAGCTGCGATGGCTCGTTTGCAGCGACAAAGGGCGCGTGGCAGCGCCCCGACGGATCGCGCGGTTATTTCACCACCCTGTGGAGGCGACAGCGCGACGGCGATTACAAATGGGTACTCGACCAGGGCGACGTCTTGGATCACGCGCTGGCTGAGCCCGATGTGATTGCCACCGAGATCGCCGATTGCAGCGGAGAGCTGGTAGAGGTGGCGAACTCGATGTCGAACCCCGCCACCGGATTGCGTACCTATGCGGGCAAATCGAGTGACAGCACGCTCGAATGGGCAATGATGGTAGAGCCGGATCTTTCGCGCCTGCTGCGCGTCTACCTGTGGCAGGACGGCGAGAAGCGGCTGGTGCTTGAAAGCATGGTCGCAGCTCCGACTACCGAGTAAAATATGATCGAACTGTTCATCTCCGCATTCATTACGCTTTTCGTTGTCATCGACCCGCCCGGTTGCGCGCCGATCTATGCCGGGCTGACCAAGGGCGCGACGCCGGCGCAGGCGCGCAGCATGGCGATTCGCGCTACGGTGATCGCGTCGGTCATCTTGCTGATCTTCGCACTTTTCGGCGAAGACCTGCTCGGTGCGCTTCATATCGAACTCGACAGTTTCCGCATCGCCGGCGGGCTGATGTTGTTCTTCATCGCCTTTGAAATGGTGTTCGAAAAACGCACCCAGCGGCGAGAGGAGCGGGCCGAGCGCGTAGCAGCCACACCCGAGGTCGAGGATGTCTCGGTTTTCCCTATGGCGATGCCGATGCTGGCAGGCCCAGGGGCCATCGCGGCCGTCATGCTGCTGATGAACGAGGCCGACGGACTGGACCAGTCGCTTGTCGTTTTCGGCGCGCTCGGCGCGGTCCTGCTGCTTACCGCGGTTGCGCTTGTCGCCGCGCGCCCGCTCATCCGTGTGCTGGGGGATCGGGTCGAGGCGGTCATCACCCGCCTGCTCGGGGTGCTGCTCGCAGCATTGGCCACCCAATATGTTATTGACGGTCTTATCGGCAGTTTCGGGCTGAACCCTACTGCAGGGTGACCTTGTCGTCATCGCCATCGCGGCGACCGAAGAAATACATCAATTGAATGAGCAATTCGCAGCGCGCCGCGAGATCGGGCGCTTCTAGCAGCGCCTGCTTGCTGGCTTGGTCGAACGGAGCAATCTGCGAAACCCCGTTGATGAGCGACTGATCATCGAGATTCTGGACCGAATCCCAATCGACCGAATAGCCCTGCGCATCGGCAAACCGACGGGCTTCGCGCTCGAAGCCGGCGCGCTCGATATGGCTCAGCACCTGGTCACCGTCTTCGGGGATCAGCTGGGCCTCGATCTGGCGGAATGGGGTTTCGACATCGAGTTCGCGTATCACCTTGAAGCGGCTCTCCCCGTCAAGGATCAGGTTGTAGCGTCCGTCATCGAGTGCCTCGATCTCTTCGATCTTGCCAACGCAACCGATCGTATAGAGCGGCGCGCCGTCCCGCGCTTCCTGCGGCTGGATCATGGCTATCCGGCGGTCACGCGCAAGCGCATCGCCAACCAGAGAGCGATAGCGGGGTTCGAATATGTGCAGCGGCAATTGCAGACCGGGAAACAGGATCGCGCCTGAGAGGGGGAATATGGAAAGGCGCATTGCCGCGTTGCCTACCCGAACAGCAGTTTGGAAAGGCGGCGGCGGGTGGCAACGACCCACTCGTCCTCCAGCCCGATGGCCTCGAAAATCTGCAACAGGCGGCTGCGTGCCGCACCTTCGTTCCAGTCGCGGTCAGCCTCGATCATGCCCAGCAACTCGTCGGCGGCCGCATCGCGATCACCGGCGGCAAAGGCTGCTTCGGCAAAGGCATAGCGCGCGTCCATGTCCTGCGGATTTGCAGCGGCTTTCTCGCGCAAGGCGGCCAGTTCGCCGTCATCGACCTTCTTGCCGGCGAGCTCGAGGGCTGCCCTGGCGCGTTCGATCGCGGGATCATTGGCGACGTCCTCGGGCATCTGGTCGAGCATGGCCTGTGCCTGCTCGGCGTGCCCCGCCTCGATCAGCGCGCGCAAATATCCCGACATGGCCGCGGCATTGGTCGGGGCCATCTCTACGACCTGCTGGAAGATGCCTGCAGCACGCTCGGGATCGCCATCGCCGAGAGACTTTTCGCCCATGGCAATGAACTGCGCGATTTCTTCGTCCGACGGTCCTTGCGGGGAGCCGCCATCTTCACCGGGTTGGACCGGCAGTTGGGCGAGGATCTGGTCGAGCGACTGCTTCAACTGTGATTCGGTGCGCGCCGGAGTCAGGTCGGCAACTGGCTGGCCCTGAAACATTGCATAGACCGTCGGGATCGACTTGACCTGGAATTGCGCGGCGATGAACTGTTCCTCGTCGACGTTGACCTTTTCCAGCACCACACCCTTGTCGGCATATTCGGCCGCCACCTTCTCCAGCGTCGGGGTCAGTGCCTTGCACGGACCGCACCATTCGGCCCAGAAGTCGAGGATGACCAGCTTCGACATCGAAGGTTCGACCACCTGTTTGCGGAAGCGGTCGACGGCCTTCTGTTCGTCGATGTTGAGACCCATGCTGGCCAAGAACCTTCTCCTTGATGTGCGCTGTTGAATTGCGATTCGGTGCCTCGGCAATGTGGGGCTTTTGGCGGATTTGTGAAGGGCGGGCGCGGAATCGAATTTTCCCCTTGCGAGGGGCAAGGGGCGCTGCTAATCGCCCGCTTCCCCAGTGACGAGGACCAATTGAAGGTCGCGTCATTGAGCGCCAGTGAGCGGGCGTAGCTCAGGGGTAG
>SHLU01000078.1 GCA_004282995.1 Sphingomonadaceae bacterium | reverse complement strand
CCCGGGTGCCGAGCAGGTGTGGGAAGAGGAAGAGATCCGCCGCGTCATCCCGGCGGTCGAATATTGTGCCGCCATGGGCGCCGCGATCAGCGTCGACAGCCGCCGGGCCGGGGTGATGGAGGCCGCGCTCGATAGCGGCGCGCATATCGTCAACGACGTCTCGGCCCTGCAATATGATCCGCGCAGCGCGCAAGCTGTCGCCGCGCGTGGCTGCCCCATAGTGCTGATGCACGCGCCAGGAACCGGACAGGACCTGCATGAGGGCGGAGACTACGACAGCACCGTGTTCGACGTGTTCGATGCGCTTCGTGCCCGCCGCGATGCGGCGGTGGCAGCGGGCATTGCGCGCGAGAACATCCTGCTCGACCCCGGCCTTGGCTTCGGCAAGAGCCTGGCCGACAACACCGCGCTCATCAACGCATTGCCGCTGTTCCACGCGCTCGGCCAGCCGCTGTTGCTGGGGGCCAGTCGCAAGCGGATGATCGGGGCGCTTTCCAACGAGGCACCGGCCGGCCAGCGGCTGGGCGGAAGTATCGCTCTGGCGGTGGCAGGCATGGATGCAGGCGCGCAATTGCTGCGCGTCCACGATGTCGCCGAGACGGTGCAGGCGCGCAATGTCTGGCGCGGCCTGCGCGATGCGGCGCTGACCGACTTTTCCGACATGGCCGAATGATGAAAGGGCGGCTGGACGCGGACGACCATCACGCCATAAGACACCGCCAGACCGACGTTTCGAAAGGACTGTTCATGCGTTCGCTGTTCGCCGCCGCCCTGCCGCTCGTTCTCGCCGCTCCGCTGGCCGCACAGGATACCACTGTCCATGCCGGACCGGGCGATTTCCTCCAGGGCTATTACTCGCAGCTGCGCCAGCAGGTCGCATTGCCGACTGCGCCGATTGGCGTGCCGCTGCCCTCGACCGCGGCGACGCTGACCCGCATTGCTGTGGGCAGTTGCAATCACCAGAGCCGCAGCCAGCACATGTGGGCGCAGATCGCGGCCACCAATCCGGACCTGTTCCTGTTCATCGGCGACAACAATTACGGCGACCAGAACTGGTCGGGCGATGCTTCGCTGGCTTCGCTGCGTGAAGCCTATGCGGTCATGGCCGATACGCCCGAACTGGCCGCGTTTCGTGCGCGCGTGCCGATGATGGTGACCTGGGACGATCACGATTTCGGCTTCAACGATGGCGGCGCGGCCTTCGCTTTCCGCGAATGGTCGGAAGAAATCTACGAGACGTTCTGGGACGCCTCACCGGAAGTGAAGGCGCGGCCCGGCGTCTATGAAAGCCGCATGTTCGGCAGCGACGGTCGGCGTACGCAGATCATCATGCTCGACACGCGCTTCTTCCGCTCCGATCTCCAGCGGATGGAATATCAGGACGAGCGCGCCCCGCTCGGACCCTATGTGCAGAGCGACGATCCGGCCAAGACCATGCTCGGCGAAGCGCAGTGGCAATGGCTGGAGCAGGAACTGGCCAAGCCTGCAGACCTGCGCATCCTCGTCTCCTCGATCCAGGTGCTGACCGACGCGCATGATTATGAAAGCTGGGAGGCGCTGCCGCTCGAACGGCAGAAACTCTATTCGCTGCTTGCTGATCGCGAGGAGAGCGGGCTGGTCATCCTGAGCGGTGACCGCCATGCGGGCGGGGTCTATTCCGCGATGCTCCCCGGCACTGACGAGACGTTGTTGGAACTGACCAGCAGCTCGCTCAACTATTCATTCTCCAGCACCGCCAGCAACACCGCGCGCGAGCCTGACCCGCTGCGTCTCACTGACTTCATCTCGGAAGAGAATTTCGGGCTGGTGGAAATTGACTGGAACGCGCGGGCCGTGACGCTGCAGCTGCGCGGCAACCAGGGCGAAGTTCGTGCGAGCGAGGCCGTGTTCTGGGCTCCGCCGATTTCCGATGGTCCGCTGATCATGGAAGAACAGCCAGCAGCAGCGAGCGTGGGGCGCTAGAGTGACCAGCCGCCGTCGCTGGTGAGGACCGCGCCGGTGATGTTGGCGCTGCTCTCGCCCAGCAGGAAGCCGATCTGGGCGGCGATCTCTTCGGTCGTCGCAAACTGGCCGCGCGGGGTGCCCGCTGCCATGCCCTTGAGCGTTTCTTCGCGCCCATGCTCGGCGACCGAGGCGAGGAATTCGGGCGAGCCTTCCCAAATCGCCGTGTCGACCCCGCCCGGAGCGATGGCGTTGATACGAATCTTGTCTGGCGCGCCTTCAAGCGCGGCAATCCGGGCCAGGTGGGCGACACCGGCCTTGGCCACGCCATAGGCTCCGATCCCGGCCACCGGCTTGATTCCGGTGACCGACGACGTGACCACCGCGCTGCCGCCTCCGGCCCGTTTCATCGCCGGCATGGCGTATTGCAGTGTCAGGAAAACGCCGTCGCAATTGACGTCCATCACCTGCCGCCAGCTCTCCCAACTATGCTCTGCAATCGTGCCGCTTCCACCGACCCCCGCATTGGCAACGGCATAGTGCAATTCCGGAACCTGCTGCTCGAGCCGCTGCCACAACGCCCGATCAGCAACGGAGCCGGTAACGATGTGTATCTTGCAATTGAGGGGGAGCGCCCTGAGGCCGTTCTCATCGGTATCAACCAGCACCAAAGTGCCGATTCCCTGGGCGTCCAGCCAGAGCGCGCAGGCACTGCCAATCCCCGACGCAGCTCCGGTCACGAGCGCAGTGCGCCCGGCGAACTCATTGGTGGTTGTCATGGCCAGCGCGCTAGGCGCGTCAGGCAGCGTTGTCGATGCCGAGATCCGACAGTTTGCGGTATAGCGTCGAACGACCGATCCCCAGCCGCCGCGCGACCTCGGTCATGCGGCCGCGGTAATGGCCGATGGCGAGGCGGATGACGTCAGCCTCGATTTCCTCGAGCGGCCGCAGATTGCCGTCTTCGGTATAGAGCATCACGCCGACCGCTTCGGGCAGCGAAAGTGCACCCTCGACCAGTTCGCCGACGATCTCCGAAATTTGCGGGAAATCGCGGGCTGTCAGCGCCTCTTCCTCGCAGAACACGGCAGCGCGAAACAGCACCGCCTGCAACTGCCGGACATTGCCCGGCCAGTCGAAAGCTGAAAGGAGGTTGAGCGCGCTGTCGGCAAGCGAGAGGTGCCTGAGTCCCGGCTGTTCGCCGATACGGCCGAGGAAATGGCGGGCAAGAGCCGGTATGTCGCCGGCCCGTTCGCGCAGCGGCGGCAATGCGATATGGGTGGCGCCGATCTGCTCTAGCAGGGCCGCGCTGAAATGACCGGCCTTGACCACATCGGCCAACGGCAGATTGCTCGCGCTGAGCAACCGGATATCGATCTTGAAACCATGGTTGGCACCGACCGGGCGCACGATGCCCTCTGCCAGCGTCGTGGCAAGGCGCTCCTGGAGGTCGGGGGTAAGCCGGTCGATCTCGTCGATCACCAGCGTACCGCCGTCGCAGAACTGGAGCGCGCCGATCTGGCGATCGAACGCACCGGGGAAGGCGTTCTGTTCATGGCCGAACATAGCTGATTCGACCGAATTGGCAGGTATACCGCTCAGATTGATCATCCGGAACGGCGCTTTTGCGCGGGGACTGGCCGCATGCATCGCACGCAGCAGCATTTCCTTGCCGGTCCCGCTTTCGCCTTCGATCAGGACGTGACCATGCCCACGGGCCACCTTGGCGGCACGAGCCAGTGCAGTGCGGAAAGCTGGGGCGGTTCCGATCATGGCATCGAAGTCCAGCACCGCCGGCATTTTCTCGGTCAGCGGCTGGAGTTCGGCCTTGGGCGCTTCGAGCTTGGTTGCGCTGCGCAGGGCGCGCATCAGGCGCTCGGGCGCAACTGGCTTGATCAGGTAATCGGTTGCACCTGCCCGCATCGCCTCTACCGCCAGCAGCGGGCTGGCGCTTTGTGTCAACATTAGCAGGGGAAGGGCCGGGCGCCGGCTCTTGAGCTCCTCGATCAGCTGGCAGGCATCGTCACCGGGAACCCACTGATCGAGAATGATCGCGGAAAGCTGCATGCCCTGCCGCGTACCAAGCGTCGCAATCGCGGTCTCGGCATCCTTGACCACGAGCGTACGCCAGCCCTCGCGCGCGGCGAGCGCTGAAATGAGCCGGCTTTGCGCAGGCTCATCGTCGATCAGCATCAACAGTCGTGTATCGTTTTCTGCCATGATTCCCCGAAACCGTCCCGGTGCGGCACAGGCACATGGGATAAAGACGAGGAGTAAAGGTCCGATTAAGGCTGTTGGCGCGGATAGCAGCATATCATCCGGCGCAGTGCGTCCTATCCTCTTGGCAAGCGGGCGGCTCACCGATAGGACTCACCGTCAACACAACAATCTGACGAGGGATTTTAAGATTATGGCCGCCAACGACATCAAGTCGGCACAAAAGACCTATTCGGGTTTCATCTCGGCAACCAAGATCGCGATTCCAATCATCGCACTGGTCGCCCTTATCGTCGTTATCCTGATCGCCGAATGATCTTTTGAAGATCGCAGTCCTCAAGGAGCGCGCAGGCGGGGAAGCCCGTGTTGCGGTGACGCCTGAAACGGTGAAAAAATTCATCGCTTTGGGCGCGAGTGTCGCGGTTGAGGCAGGGGCAGGCAACACCGCCGCGATTGCCGACGAGGCCTACGTCGAAGCGGGGGCTGAAATTGCGCCGTCGGAACAGGTCGTGCGCGAAGCCGATATCGTGCTTGGCGTGCAGGCTCCAGAGACAGCGTTGCTAACTGGCGCAAGGCCTGGCGCCTGGGTGGCGGCGACTTTTGATCCGTTCGGCCAGCGCGACCGGGTCGATGCCTATGCCAAGGCCGGTTTCGAGGCTCTGGCGATGGAATTCATGCCGCGCATCACCCGCGCGCAGAGCATGGACGTGCTTTCCAGCCAGGCGAACCTGGCCGGATACAAGGCCGTGGTTGCGGCAGCTGACCAATATGGTCGCGCCTTCCCGATGATGATGACCGCCGCCGGCACCGTGCAGGCGGCGCGGGTCTTCGTGATGGGCGTAGGCGTTGCCGGGCTCCAGGCCATCGCCACCGCCAAGCGGCTCGGTGCGCAGGTTTCGGCCACCGATGTCCGCCCAGAAACGGCCGAGCAGATCCGTTCGCTGGGGGCCAAGCCTGTCTTTGCCGAGGGACTCGAGGCCTCCGGTGAGGGTGGTTACGCTGCCGAGCTCACCGACGAGCAAAAGGCAGCGCAGGCGGAGATGGTCAGCGGCCACATCGCCAAACAGGATATCGTCATTACCACCGCGCTGATCCCAGGCCGCGCAGCACCGCGGCTTGTCAGCGAGGCTCAGATAGCGACCATGAAGCGGGGAAGCGTGATTTTTGATCTCGCAGTCGCGCAAGGCGGCAATGTCGAGGGTTCAAAGCCGGATGAATTGGTCGAAAGCCACGGTGTCACCATCATGGGTTTCTCAAACACGCCGGCCAGCCTTGCACCCGACACATCGGCGCTATTCGCGCGCAACCTCTACAACTTCCTCTCCGCGTTCTGGGACAAGGAAGCAGGAAGGCCAATGCTCGACGAGGAAATCGGCAACGCCGTGCGGCTGACGCAAGGCGGCAAGGTCGTCAACGAGAGGCTGCTGGGGTAGATCATGGACTTTATTTCGATCCTTTCGATCTTCGTGCTGGCGTGTTTCGTTGGCTATTATGTGGTCTGGTCGGTCACTCCGGCGCTGCACACGCCGCTGATGGCGGTGACCAACGCGATTTCGAGTGTGATCATCGTCGGTGCGCTGATTGCGGCGGCGGAGGCGGGTAGCGACATCGCCAAGTGGCTGGGACTGGTCGGTATCGCGTTGGCCAGCGTCAACATCTTTGGTGGCTTTGCCGTCACTGCGCGAATGCTGGCGATGTACAAGAAGAAGGAGAAAAAGGGATGACCCTTCCTCTCCTCGCCTCGGCAGCCGATAGCGGGTCGGTGAACCCTTGGGTCGCGCTTGCCTACCTCGTCGCAGGCGTGTTCTTCATCCTCGCGCTGCGCGGACTGTCCTCGCCCTCGACCAGCCGACGGGGCAATCGCTTCGGTATGGCGGGCATGCTGATAGCGGTGGTCACTACGCTCGTGACGCACTTTCCGACCATCGGAAATGAAGGATGCGCCGAGGACCTCGCGGTCACTCGATCTGGCAACAGTGAGTTCGTAACGCTGTGTGACGGCTTTCTAGCTCCAGACTGGGCTTCATTCGGCGAAATACTCATCGCCATCGCCATCGGCGCGATTATCGGCCTCTTCATCGCCCGCCGCATCGCCATGACCGCGATGCCCGAACTGGTAGCGGCCTTCCATTCGCTCGTCGGCCTTGCCGCAGTGCTGGTGGGCTGGGCGGCTTACCTCAATCCCGGCGCTTTCGGCCTGCTTGTCGGTGACGGCATTGGCGCAGTCAGCAAGGTCGAGATGGGCCTCGGCATCGCTATTGGTGCGATAACATTCTCCGGCTCGGTCATCGCCTTCCTCAAGCTTTCGGGCCGGATGAGCGGATCGCCGATCCTGCTGCCTGGGCGGCATGTCATCAATCTCGGCACGCTGGCCGCGATCATCGTGCTGACCGCGCTGTTTGCGATGGCCGGACCGGCAGAGACCATGCCGCTAATCATCGGGCTGACGGTGCTCGCCTTCGTCATCGGCTTCTTGCTGATCATTCCCATCGGCGGGGCGGACATGCCGGTGGTGGTGTCGATGCTCAACAGCTATTCGGGCTGGGCCGCGGCGGCGATGGGCTTCACGCTCGGCAATACGGCGATGATCATTACCGGCGCGCTGGTCGGCTCGTCGGGTGCTATCCTTTCCTACATCATGTGCCGTGCGATGAACCGCAGCTTCATCAGTGTGATCGCGGGCGGGTTCGGTTCGGACGGCGGCGCGTCAGGTGATGGCGAGGCTCGAGAAGCGCGTCCCTACAAGCAGGGCAGCGCGGCTGATGCAGCCTTCATGCTCGAACAGGCTGAATCGGTCATCATAATCCCTGGCTACGGCATGGCGGTGGCGCAGGCGCAGCACGCGCTGCGCGAAATGACCGATGTGCTGGAGGAAAAAGGCGTCGAGGTAAAATTTGCCATTCACCCTGTTGCCGGACGCATGCCGGGGCACATGAATGTGCTGCTGGCCGAAGCCTCGGTCGATTATGACAAGGTGTTTGAACTCGAAGATATCAATTCCGAGTTCGCGCAGGCCGATGTCGCTTTCATCATCGGCGCCAACGATGTGGTCAATCCCGCGGCCAAGACCGACAAGAGCTCGCCAATTTACGGGATGCCGGTGTTCGATGTCGACAAGGCCAAGCAGGTCTTCTTCATCAAGCGCAGCATGGGCGGTGTCGGCTATGCCGGTGTCGATAATGACGTCTTCTACATGGACCAGACCATGATGCTGTTGTCCGATGCCAAGAAGATGGTCGAGGAAATCGTCAAGGCGCTCGACTGATGGCGAAAGCCTTTGCGATGACCCCGCTCGACAGGGAAATCGAGATCGGGGAGGACTGCGAGCCGGCATGGCGGGTCGAGACACGCGACGTGGCGCGCGGCTTTGCCGGGGCGCTCTTCGTCTCCCTGCCGCTGCTCTATACACTGGAAATGTGGGAGCATGGCCGCTCGTTGCACCCATGGAGCATCGTGGCCATGCTGGTGGTGGGCTACTTCGTGAATGTCGGCCTGTGCGCCTATGCCAGTTTTCGCCAGACCCAATGGGAAAGCGGCTATTTCTGGGATGCGCTGGTCTGCATGGGGATCGGGGCGGTGGCGAGCGCAGTGACGTTGCTGGTAACAGGCATCATCGACTTCGGCCTTTCGCCTGAGATCATAATCAAACTGGTGGCGCTGGAGATCGTACCAACCAGCATGGGCGCGGCTGTCGCCCGCAACCAGCTCGGCAGTGGAGACAGCGCGAGCGACAAGGACAGGTCGCCTTTTTCGTCCGATATGTCGGTGGTGGTAGGCAGCATTCTTGGCGGTGTGCTGTTCGCCTTCAACATCGCGCCGACAATCGAACCCAAGGTTATAACCCTGAACCAGAACTGGTGGTTGCTCATCGCGACCGTCATACTTTCGCTCGCGGTCAGCTATCTCGTCGTCAATCTCGCCAAGTTCGACGAGAAGGATTATTCGCAGCGCAAGATCTTCAACACGCCATATATCGAGACGTCGTTTTCATATGCGCTGGCGCTGCTGGTCAGCTTCGCGCTGTTGTGGGCGTTCGGATATATCGGGTGGTCCGATCCGCCCACGGTCTGGATTCCGTTGGTTGTAACCATGGCATACGCAACCACTCTGGGCGGGGCAGCGGGAAGGCTTATCTTATGAGCGAAAACACGCGTGACGCGAGCCAGGCGGCAGACGATCAAGCTGATGCTGATGGTGACAAGAGCCCGGTGCCCCCGACATGGATCGGCTGGAGCTTGCGCGTAGCGTCGACCCTGCTGATTGCGGCCTTGCTGGTATATCTCACAATACAGGCTGTTTCGCCGCCACAGGATTTCAGGCTGGCGATCGAGGCGGAATGGGACAAGGCTTCCTCCCGCGATGGTGAATTGCTTGTTCCGATCAAGCTGACGAATGATTCGACTCAGACAGTCCGCAATCTGCGCGTCGACCTGATGTCCGACTTGCCCGAACCGGTCGAGGTTGAGATCCTTTTGTTCGGACCGGGCGAAAACGTCACCTACGTCATCCCGCTCAAGGAGCGCGGTGAGGTTTCGCACCGGGTTCTCTCTTTCGAGCAATAGGCTGTCCCTGCCGGACTGTTTCCACCGCAGCTCACCCATTTTGATTTCCGTCGGTTTCAGTTAACAACGGGATTCAAAGGGAGAGATGCCGATGATCAGAACGATTTGCCTGGGCGCGACTGCGCTTGTGATGGCGCATGCGCCGCTCGCTGCTGAGACGATTTCCGTCGCCCCTGGCGAAGGCGGGCAGGAGCGCCTGCAGGAAGCGCTGATCTTGGCGGCTCCGGGGGATGATATCGTCCTGGAGGCAGGACGGTTCGTCCTTACCGACGGGCTCAGCCTGGATGTTGACGGCGTTACGGTGCGAGGTGCCGGGATGGAGGCGACGGTACTTGATTTTGCCGGCCAACAAGGTTCGGGCGAGGGGCTGCTGGTGACTTCGGACAATGTCACCTTGCGCGATTTCGCGGTCGAGAACCCCAAGGGTGACGGGATCAAGTCCAAGGGGGCGGACAACATCCTCTATCACCAGATCCGGGTGACCTGGACAGCTGGCCCCCGTCGGGAAAACGGCGCCTATGGGATTTATCCCGTCGAGAGCACCGGCATATTGGTCGATGGCTGCGAAGTGTCGGGGGCATCCGATGCCGGCATCTATGTCGGCCAATCCTCGAAGATTACCGTTCGCAATTCCATCGCCACCGACAACGTCGCCGGGATCGAGATCGAGAACAGCCGCGATGCGATTGTCGAAGCCAATTTCGTGACCCGCAACACTGGCGGCATCCTGGTTTTCGACCTCCCCAACCTTCCCGTCATGGGTGGTGGTAATGTAGTCGTGAGAAACAATCTGGTGGTCGGCAACACT
>SHLU01000077.1 GCA_004282995.1 Sphingomonadaceae bacterium | reverse complement strand
GGTTATCTCTTCACGCGCCTCGCCAATGGTATCGCGGCGTTCGAGCTGAACTGCACGGGCTGCGTAGAGGACGTCGAGTTCGCCCAATGCGATGGCGGTGCTGGCTCGCAACGAATCGAGTTCAGACAGGGCCACTTGCGCACCCGCCCAACGATCACTCCCGACGGCGGAATTTCGGGCCGCCTCGATTGCGTTGCGGACGGCCGGGGCGCGTGCGGCGAAATTGGCTTGCGCCTGCAGCGCTTTAGCCAGCGCGCCCTCTACTTCAGCAAGGACACCGGCCGGGATGGGTTCGGCGGGTTCGGGCGGAGCGGGGTTTGGTGCCTCGCTCACAACCCTTTCGGCATCGCGAATCGCCAGAGAAGGGTAATCTGTACCCGATGAGGTGCATCCGGCGGAGATTATGGCCATGGCGGCGGGGAGGGCCAAAATAATCGGCGGGGTCTGGCGTGGGATCATGCTAACCCCATATCATGTCGGGCAGGAGGTGCCACACCGTGATCGGTAAAAGGCCATAAATTAACGTGAGGCGCGTTGACTTTGGCCCGACCATCCCTTAACGGCACCCATCTTTCGGGGCCTCGCTATTGGCGGGTTGCCCGTCGCGCCGCTTCTAAACGGAATCGGCATAGCAATACGAATGGAAGTTAAACCGATGTTCGCAGTAGTGCGCACGGGCGGCAAGCAGTACCGGGTTGCCGCCGGAGACAAGATCGCGGTCGAGAAACTCGCTGGTGAAGCCGGTGAGACCATCACGCTGGACGACGTCCTTATGGCAGGCGAAGGCGATAACCTTGCCGATGCCAGCAAGGTGACCGTTTCGGCGGAAGTCATTGCTCAGGCCAAAAGCGAAAAGGTGATCGTGTTCAAGAAGCGTCGCCGCCATAATTATCGTCGCAAGGCCGGCCACCGCCAGCACATGACGCTGCTGCGCATCACCGATGTGGGTGAAGGCGGCAAGAAGCCTGCTGCGAAGAAGGCTGCTCCGGCCAAGAAGGCCGATGAAGCCGCGACCGAAGAGAAGAAACCTGCCGCCAAGAAGGCTCCGGCCAAGAAGGCGGAATCGAAGGGCGCAGCTGCCGAAACCAAGTCGACTGCTGCAGAGGCCAAGAAGGCCGCTCCCAAGAAGGCTGGCGCAACCAAGAAGGCTGCCGACAAGAAGCCAGCTGCCAAGAAGGCAGCACCAAAGGCTTCCGGCGGCAAAGCCGACAAGAAGTAAGGATTACCGACCATGGCACATAAAAAAGCAGGCGGTTCGTCGCGTAATGGTCGCGATTCAGCCGGTCGTCGTCTCGGTGTAAAGAAGTTCGGCAGCGAGGGCGTTATTGCCGGCAACATCATCGTGCGCCAGCGCGGTACCAAGTTCTATCCCGGCACCAACGTCGGCATGGGCAAGGACCACACGCTGTTCGCGCTGACCGATGGAGTCGTGCGATTCCACACCGGCAAAATGGCGCGCAAATACGTGTCTGTAGATATGCTTGCCGAGGCAGCAGAATAAGCGGACGATCATAACGGGATCGTCCTACGGGATGGTCCCAGCCAGGCTTTAAGCCGGCGAACCAAGAGGGAGATGGGGCCGACCCGTCTCCCTTTTGTCGTTTCTCCCTCACCGTTCAGCGAATTTTATCTTCGCTGCCACGCGATTGCCATCTGGCTGCCTTATATCCTGATCAGGGTTCAGGTCCGGGGCGACGAGGAGAGTGACATGTTTCATCGCACCCAAAGGTTGCTGTTGCGGCCGGTCTGGCCGGAAGACTGGCGCATATTGCTGGTCGGGATCGCCGATGAGGGCGTAGTTAGAAATCTTGCACGGGCCCCATGGCCCTATACCGAGCATGATGCGCAATCATTTGCCGCATCTCCGGTCAGCGACCCTCGTTTCCCCCGTTTCCTGTTGACCCTGCCTGGTCAGCAAGGTTCGCAATTGGTCGGCTGCTGCGGCATCGATGGTCGGGAAGGTGTGGTCGAACTTGGTTACTGGATCGCGCGCCAGTTCTGGGGCCGGGGCTTTGCCACCGAAGGCGCGCGCGCGGTGCTCGATATCGCGACGGTTTTTGGTCACGAGCGGATTGTCGCCGGGCATTATCTCGACAATCCCGCTTCGGGCCGCGTTCTGCGCAAGCTAGGCTTCCAGCCAACCGGACGGACCGAGCAGCGCGACTGTCTGGCACGGGGGAGGCCGACCGAGGCAGCGATGTATGAATTGCGTTTGCAGGCGATCAGGGATGACGCGGTTGCAGCGTGAAGGCTCGTTGCAAACTGAAAGGCCCCGCAATTGATCGCGGGGCCTTTTGTGTTTCATCCAGTTCGCACGTGAGAAACTACTTCGCGGGCATCAGAGCGTCTTCGAAGTCGCCCTCATACACCTTGATAAGAGCGCGATTGTCCTCGTCCCACGGATGGAAGCCGGGCATGAAATAGGCTAGCCAGCCCGGCAGGATACGACGAATGAAGCCTGGTTTTACCAGCAGATATTTCGCCAGCTTGAAGCGCCATTTCCATCCCGTAAGGCCATCCTGAGCGAGCAGTTCCATAGTGTCCTGTGTCCGGTGCCGGATAAAGCGGACGGTCACCAGCAACATCATTAGGCTCTTCACCTTCCAGCGCCTGAATCGGCTCCAGTCGCGCGTGGCGTGGAGCCATGTGTCATAGGCAACGCCCTTGTGCTCGACTTCTTCGGCGGAGTGCCAACGCCACAAATCGCCCAAGTCGCCGTCCGCGCCCTCGAGATACGCGGGATTGTCGAGCAATTCGTGCCCTAGCATGGCGGTAAAATGCTCTAGCGCCATGGTTGCGGCCAGGTTGAGAATGACCGGACGACTTTTCAGTTCGGCAAGCAGCTTCGCAACACGGGCGTCGATGGCATCGATATCGTAGCCATGATCCTGCGCCATGCGATTGAAGGCCACATGTTCGCGCGTGTGGTTTATTTCCTGCTTCACGAAAGCGCGTATTTCCGATCCGAGCCTGGGGTCGGCGCCGTCACGAAAAGCCTTGACTGATTCGATGAAGAAGGCCTCGCCACGCGGGAAGGTTGCCGACAGCGCATTCATCCAGGCGGTTCCGACCGGATCTCCACCAAGCCACCAACGGCGGACCTCGATCCCGCGTCCGAAGCGGCGGTTGCGGACGGTGATCTCTAAATTATCCGGTGTCGGAGTCTTGCGGGATTCTTCAGCAATGAGGGTAGAGGGGGCATTCATAACAGGGACCTGACATTCGTTACTGACACCAATGTAAGTATCTGCTACTGACATTGGTGTCAACAAGTGGTCGGGCTTGCTCTTGCCGCCTGCCCAGTTGGGTTCTAGCTTTCAATAAGAACGATCGCGAGAAAACAGGAAATTCATGGCTACACGCAAACGACTTTCGCCCGAGGAATCGCGCGCCATTGCACTGCAGGCGGCTCGCAGCCTGCTGATCGAAGCCGGTCCGCAGGCGGTCACGTTGAAGGCTGTCGGGGCGCGGGTGGGGCGCACTCATGCCAATCTGTTGCACCACTTCGGCTCGGCGGCAGGGCTGCAACGCGATCTCGCCGCGCACCTGGCCAACACGGTCTGCGAAACGGTTGCCGAAGCCATTCGCGCCAGCCGCGCGGGGCTTGGCTCGCCGCGCGAGGTGGTTGATCTCGCCTTCGATGCGTTTGAGCGCGAGGGCGGTGGCGCCTTGGTAAGCTGGATGTTGGCGACCGGCCACGAAGACGCCATCGAACCATTGATTGAGACCATTCACGGCATGGTCGATGATCTTCACCCCGAAGAAGAAAACCATGAAGAAACGATGGCCGCCCACCGCGTGACTCACACCGTCGTACTGTTGGCGCTGGGCCAGTCGCTGATTGGTGCGCCGCTCGCAAAATCTCTGCAACTGCCCGCATCGGTTGCGCGCGATATCGCTGAACAATTCGTTACGCAGTCGCTCGCCGTGAGGGCTCAGACAGTCGAGAGTTAGTCTTTCGGCGCTTCGAGGCGCATCCAGCTTGGCACGAATTCAGCCGGAATATCGGCGATACGCATATGGGCAACAGCCAGACCCAGATCGTCATAAACTGCCTTGATGCGCTTTTGGTCAGCAGCCTCGGCCGGCAGAACCACCAGCCGACGATTGACCTTTTGCCGCCAGTTCATGCGGGCAGTATTCTCCTGCCCGACATAGCAGCCCTTCTCGAAGCTTACCCCGTTCAGTTCCACGGCGTTGGTTTCCAGCCATAGGATGTCGCCAAGCTCGGCGCGGCCTTCGGGAATGCCGAGCGCCAACCGATGTGGGTGCCAGGCCGGATCAGCTGATTCGTCATCGTCCAAAGCGGGCGCAAGCCAGCGCTGCCCAAGAGCAGCGAGCCGCGGATCGGCTGCGCCGCCATCGCCGATGTGCCCGTGCCAGTGCACCGCCACGCCATCATCGCGGGCGATGGTGATTTTTCGGCGCAGCCGATAGAGCGAGAGTCGCTTGACCAATTCGTCGGCTGCTGAGGCTTCGCAATCGATCAGCAACTCGCCTTTGCCGGCTGGCCAGACCAGGAAGTCGAACAACGTTTTGCCCTGCGGCGACAGCAGGCCCGCATAGACAGGCAATGCGCGGCAGACGTCATTGGTCACCAGTCCTTGCAAAAAGTCCGCGACGTTCTCGGTCTCGTCTTGCGGCGAAAGGCGGATGACGGTGCGGTCAAACAGGCGGGTGGCGGCGCGATGAATAGTCATGGTGGCAAGTTGGCGCATCGGGCGCAGTAATCAAGCTCGCGGTTACGCAATCGCTTCCCGCATGCGGCTATTGGCAGAGCCGCCGGTCGATGGCGGTCGCCAGCATAACGCCGAGCCGGGGGCCTTGCGTTGGGTAGAGAAACGGCTCGATCAGCTCCGCCTCCATCACCAGCAGGCCGCCGTCGGATCCGCGCACCATATCGATCCGGGCGTAGAGCGGCGCGTCGAATGGTACGGCGTCGATCACGGCCTGTGCGGCGGCGCGATCGGCAGATGATGGTTCGAATGGCTCCTCCATCCCGCCATAGATGCTTTGTACGCGGTAGTCCCCCGGTGCGGCGCGTTTGCGCAAGGCGTGCGAGAATTCGGCTTCGACGAACAGGAATGAGTATTCCCCATCCGACTGGATCTGCGGTAGAAAAGGCTGCAGCATGGCCGGCTGTTCCATGCACCACAAAGGATCAAGCTTTGCCCGGTGATGGATCGATTGGCCTTCAGCGCCAGCCCCGACCTGGCGCTTGGCCACGACGGTATCGTTACCGAATTTCTCCATTGCGAAGAGAATATCGCTGATGTCCGGTGCCTGCGCCCAATCGGTCGGTATAGTCGCGACTCCGCGCCTCTCCAGGTCACGCAAATAGGTCTTGCTGGCGTTCCAGCGAACAACCGCGCTGCTGTTGCAGACAATATGGCCAGCCGCCTCCAGCGTATCGAGCTGGTCCAGAAATGCGCGCTCTGCATCCTGGTAGTCCCACGGCGTTCCAACGAGCACGAGGGGCATGTCCGCGAAGGCTTCGACAGGGCTGCGCCAATCAATCTCGACCAGCTCGTGGCCAAGTGCGGCCAACGCAGGGCGCAGGGCATCAACTTGCAGGTCATGCTCGTAGGCGTCGTCACGGCGAACGGGCGAGCCGGGATGGGTGCCCGGGCAGGTCAGGAATCCGATTGGCATGGCGTGATCGCTTACGGACACAATTGCCTGCTGGAAAGAGACAGCAGAGGGGCCTAGTGACGCGAACCATGAGTGATACATTGACCATCCGCCGTCCTGATGACTGGCATCTGCATCTGCGCGACGGTGCCATGCTGGAAGGCGTGGTAGCCTATACCGCGCGCCAGTTCGCCCGCGCCATTGTGATGCCGAACCTCTCCCCGCCCGTGACGAACAGCGCGTTGGTCGCAGCCTATCGTGAACGGATCAATGCGGCTGTGCCGGATAGGCTCGATTTTACTCCGCTGATGACAGCCTATCTCACCGACGAAACCGATCCCGACGATCTCGCGCATGGGCACGGCGAAGGGATATTGACCGCCGCCAAGCTCTACCCGGCCAATGCGACCACCAATTCGGCGCATGGGGTAACCGATGTCGAAGCGCTTTACCCGGTGTTCGAACGCATGGCCGGTATAGGCATGGTGCTGTGCGTTCATGGCGAGGTGACCGAGGCCGAGATTGACGTGTTCGACCGGGAGAAAGAATTCATCGATCGCACACTTGCGCCGCTGCACACGGCAATCCCCGAACTGAAAATCGTGTTCGAACACATCACTACCCGCGACGCGGTCGATTTCGTAAAGGCGTCGGGCGAGAGTGTGGCCGCCACGATCACTCCGCAGCATTTGCATATCAACCGCAACGCCATGCTGGTGGGCGGGATCCAGCCCCACAACTATTGCCTGCCGGTAGCAAAGCGCGAATCGCACCGACTGGCTTTGCGCAAGGCAGCAACTTCGGGCGCGGCGAAATTTTTTCTCGGCACAGACAGCGCGCCGCATGAAAAACACACCAAGGAAAGTGCCTGCGGTTGTGCCGGGATCTTCAACGCGCCTTTCGCGCTTGAGAGCTATTGCGAGGTGTTCGAGGAAGAGGACGCACTCGGACAGTTCGAAGCCTTCGCTTCGCTTAACGGCCCGGCGTTTTACGGCCTGCCGGTGAACGACGAGACGGTGACGTTCAAACGCGTGTCGCAGACCGTTCCCGACACACTCGATACGGCAGGTGGCACCTTGGTGCCCTTCCATGCCGGGCAGGAGCTCAACTGGCAGCTGGCTTAGTCTTGCGCCTGCTCCACAGGTCCCACACGAATATCGCCAGCGCGGTCCAGATCAGGGCAAAACAGACCGCCTGGGCTGGCAGAAGCGGCTGACGAAAAACCGTTAGGCCAAGGATGAAGACGATGCTGGGCGCGAGAAACTGGATGAAGCCCAGCGTCGAGTAATCCATCCGCCGCGCAGCGATAGCGAAAAGCAGCAGCGGCACCGCAGTCAAAATTCCGCCCGCCATGATGGCGAGGCTCAACCAAAGTGAATCATCAAAGCTCGAGCCGTTCACGCTGGCCGCATACCATGCAACGATCGCAGTAGAGGGGAGCAGCAGGATCGCGCTTTCCACCGTCAGGCCCGGCAATGAGCCGACTGATACGCGCTTGCGCAGCAAGCCGTAGGTGCCGAAGCTGAACGCCAGCGTCAGGCTGATCCACAGGGTTGTCAAAGCCCCTGCCGCGAGGACCGCCACACCTGCCGCGGCAAGGCCTACGGCGATCCATTGCGGACGGCTCAGCTTTTCGGACAGGACCAGCGTCCCAAGCACGACATTAAGCAATGGGTTGATGTAGTAGCCGAGACTGGCGGCATAGACTTCGCCAGTCTGAATTGCCCAGACATAAACGAACCAGTTGATCGCGATCAGCGTCGCGCTGGCGGCCAGTATGGCCATTGCCCGGCGGTCAGACAGGGCAGCGCGAACATCGCTCCATTGTCGGCGGACCAATACGATCAGCAGACAGATCGGAAGCGTCCAGACGATCCGCCAGGCAACGAACTCGAATGGCGGCACGCTGGCTACAACGATAAGGTAAAGGGGCATGAAGCCCCAGATAACGTAAGCGCCCAGCGCTGGAGGCAGGCCCGAAGGCTGGTGGTCGATCTCGGTACTCATCGCCGCGCCGTAAGGGCTAGCTCAATGGCCTGCAAGCCACGCTTCAACCGCCAATTTCATTCACTTCATCGATTTCTTCGATTCTGACTGGGATGTTGCACTCTGTTCAGAAAGCAGGACGTAAACCTGAACGCATCGGACGACTCGTGGTTATCGCCGCCCGACCAGAAACAGGTTCGAAGAAGGATTTGCAAAGATGTTCAAGACGTTCTCAGCCACCGCAATCGCCGTCGCCGCTTCGGGCATGGTCATTGCTACCCCGGTCGCGGCAGCGCCCGGCTCTCACTCGGCGCCGATCGCGCAGTCGAATTATGCCGCTGCGGCATGGGAAACCGAGACTGCCGAGCATCACCGCCGCTGGCACAAGCAGGGCAGGAAGGCCAAGTACGGCTATCGCGATTACGATGATCGCCGCTATCGCGACCGCGATTACGATGACCGCCGCTATCGCTCGCAAAATTATTATGGCGAACCGGTTCACCGCAACACGCGCGTTTGGCGCGGCCAGGACGGCAATTACTATTGCCGCAAGGACGACGGCACGACCGGTCTTCTGATCGGCGGCGCAGTGGGCGCCCTTGCTGGCCGCGAACTGGCCCGTGACCGGACGCTTGGCGCGATCCTCGGCGGTGCAGCGGGCGCTTTGCTCGGTCGCGAGATCGACCGCAGCAACTCGCGCTGCCGCTAAACGAACTTCGGCCCTTCGGGGTCAAAGCGCGGCACCCCACCAAGCCGCGGAAGACGCCTCGCCCACGGTTTTTCCGGGGCGGGGCGTTTTCGATTCCAGCATGCACGGCCCGGCGCTCCGACATTGACGCGGTTTTTACTCTCGGTGTCCTATAGTCCGATCATGCGCATCTCGGTTGTTCTTGCTTGTCTAATTCTTACCGCTGCCTGTGCCGAAGAGGCGGAGGCGCCAGAAATTGTGCCTGAGCGCGACCCGGCGACTATCCAGGCGTTGGGGGACCAGATCATGGTCGATCCGGACCTTGCCCGGCAGAACGAAGCCAATGCCGCGCTAACGGGAGGTTCTGATCATTCGATTCCGCCTGTGGTCGCGACGCGCGAGGAGATTGCCGATGCGCGGCTGGAGGCAGCCGACCTGGCCGGTGGAAGCCGCAATCTTGTCGCGCTCGGCAAACCCCGCGCGGTCGAGACTCCATTGGCTGAAAATGTGCGGTACTCGGTTCTCGAACTCGCCAAGGTTACAGGTGCACCTTCTGCCTGTGTGGAGGCTGCCGGCTTTTCCGCGCGATGGGCTGGACGAATGCCCGAGTCGTTCCCGATCTACCCCCGCGGCAATACCATCGAGGCCGCCGGTAGCGATGACGGTCGATGTGCTCTGCGCGCCGTAAGGTTCCTGACGCCGGTCGATGGACGCGCCGTGCTGACATTCTACGCGGCGAAAGCAAGGAAGGCCGGATTGCCCCGGAGCCACTTCTTGCAGGGCGATAGCGAGATACTTCGGGGCAGCGTCGGCAAGAAGATTTACATTGTCCACGTAAGCCAGCGCCCGTCGGGGCTGAGCGAAGTCGGGCTGGTGACTAGCGGATTGTAGCGCGCAACAGCGCGGAATGATCAGGCGTCTCGGAAACCGACACCGACGCTTGCACGAGGCTGGTCAAGCTCGCTGCTGGCGACTGGATATGCGCAGTAATCGGCGGCGTAATAGGCTGCCGGTCGATGGTTCCCTGAAAGGCCCAGGCCACCGAACGGTGCCTTTGACGATGCCCCGTTGGTCGGCTGGTTCCAGTTGACGATGCCGGCACGGATACTGGCCCAGAATTTGCTGTAATCCTGGGGGGTGCCCCCGATCAGCGATGCGCTAAGGCCGAAACGGGTGTTGTTGGCTTCGGCGATGCCTTCGGCAAGGTTCTTGACCTTGATCACCTGCAACAGCGG
>SHLU01000076.1 GCA_004282995.1 Sphingomonadaceae bacterium | reverse complement strand
GGCGTTGAATATGCGCATCCTGAAATCGACATGCTCTGACGGCTCGAGGAAGATCAATTGGTCACACCCGATGCCCCGTGTGCGGTCGGCAAGTGCGCGCGCTGTTGCCGCCGTCAATGGCGGCAGCGACTGCTCGCGAGCATCGAGGACAACGAAATCGTTGCCGAGGCCATGCATCTTGACGAAGGGAACACGCATCCCGGCGCATCTATGGGGCCGCTGGCCCGCCGTAAAGGGCAGATGATGCTTGTTGCCTCGGCCTCAGGCCGACTTGCGGTTCTTGCCGGGCGCGGATTGATCTCTTGCAGCAGGTGCCTTGGGCTTGCCTTCGAGGAGTAGTCCTGCAGCGGCGAGGCGCTCGCGAACAGCCCCGGCACTCTCGGGACGGCCATAGTGATAACCTTGGCCCTTCATCTGCCCCAGCGCTTTCAGGGTTTCGAGGATCTTGTCGTCCTCGATTCCTTCGGCCGTGATTGGTAAATCGAGACCGGTACCAAGCGATACAATCGCTTCTACAATCCGCGAACTGGCGTCGACACCCGTCAATTCGGCCACGAAACTGCGGTCGATCTTGATCCGGTCGAACGGCAGGGTGCGCAGTTGGGTAAGCGACGAATAGCCCGTCCCGAAGTCGTCGAGGCTGATATTGACGCCCTGGTTCTTGAGGCTGGTGATCATCGTGCGCACGACGCCAATATTATCGTGCAGGCAGCTCTCGGTAATTTCGATGTCGAGACGATGCGGCGGGAATTTGCATTCCAGCATCAACTTAAGAATTTTCTGGGCGAACCAGGGGTCGCGCAGTTGAACAGGCGAAATATTGACCGAAAGAGTCAATGCTGGGTCCCATTCGAGCGCGTCATGAAAAGCCTGCTTGATCAGGCCCTCTGAAAGGTCGCCGATGACGCCGACTTCTTCGGCAACGGGTATGAATACTTCCGGATTGACCATGCCAAGGTGCGGGGAATTCCAGCGTGCCAGCATCTCGAAGCCCTTCAACTCCCCGGTCGAGATATCGACCTGCTGCTCGTAATAGGGAACGAATTCGCCGCGCTCGATGCCGTGCCGGATACCGCTTTCCAGCTGGTTCCTGAGGCGAAGCTCGGATTCCATGGTCTTTTCGAACCAGAAGTACCGGTTCTTGCCCTGCCGCTTGGCGTGGTACATCGCGATATCGGCCTGATGCAGCAATGCCTGTGCATCGACTTCGCTAAGCTCTCCGTGCCGTCCCGACATCCCCGAAGCGACCCCGATCGACATGGTCACTTGGACCTGCTGGTTGCGGATGGTCATGGGCGTCGACATGGAATCGATGAGGCGCGCGACGAACTGCTCGACATGGTCAGGCGAATTGGCGTCATAAGACAGGACGATGGCAAACTCATCGCCGCCCAACCGCGCCAGGATCGCTTCATCTGGAAGCAGGGTACTCATCCGCTCGGCTGCGCGAACGAGGACTTCGTCCCCGGCTTGGTGGCCGTTTAGATCGTTGATTTGCTTGAAATTGTCGAGGTCGATCATGATGAACACGATCGCCTTGCCATTGGAATGCGCGCGGGCAATGGCGCGATCGGTTTCGGAAGTTATGCTCCGGCGATTGTAACATCCGGTCAGCGCGTCAATTTCGGCGAGTTCGCGCGCGCGGTTTTCCGCGACGCGCCGGGTTTCAATTTCGCCGCGTAGTTCGCGATAACGCCGCCAGCCGAATATGATCAGGGCAATGTTGAGCAGCAACGCATTGGTCAGCAGCATGTTCGGCCCGCCGGAAGTTCCGCTGGACCATTGCTCCACTATTTTCGGCAGCACGGCACTGCCGGTCCCGACGAATAGGATTATCGCGGCGGCTGCTATACCCAGAGCTACGATATCGCGACGCGCCTTGGTCAGCCCGTCTTTCCCACTGGCTTGCTCTGTTGCCATATATTTCCGGCCCACCTTGCCCTCCAACGGAGGAATAGATGGCCTGTATGCCCAGTTTGATTGAAAATTGCGTAAACACTGTGCAAAGCGCCGGCCAGTTGGCGATTATGGTCGGCTTTCCGCACCAATGTCCCGCTTGATTTGAAATGGAGAAAGTCTCGTATGGCCCGCTACTGGTTGCTGAAATCGGAGCCCTTCAAATACGGCTGGGAGGACCTTCTGAAGGAAGGGGAAGGCGTTTGGGACGGGGTGCGCAACCACCGTGCCAAGAACAACCTTGCCGCGATGGAAGTGGGCGAGCAGGCATTTTTCTATCACTCGCGCGAAGGGCTCGAGATTGTCGGCATATGCGAGGTAAGCGTAGCCGGGATTACCGACCCGACCGACCCGGAGGGCAAATGGGCAGCGGTCAAGGTCAAGCCGGTTCGCAAGCTGCCGCAGCCGGTCACTCTGAAACAGATCAAGGCCGAACCGCGATTGGCCGATTGCGAACTGGTTCGACTTTCGCGCCTTTCGGTTGCCGAGCTCACGGAAACCGAGTGGCAAGTCATCTGCGAGATGGGGGGATTGTGAGCGGTCGCGAGAGGCCACTCGCGCTCCGGCGGCTGATCAGCGCGCTCGCAATCCGCTGACCGTCGCTCCACTGGCGGCCAGCTGATCGACATCGATTACGCAATGGATCAGTCGCAGTCCGCTGGTTCCCTTCGCCCGAGACAGCGCATCCTTGAACTGTTGCGTAGTTTCCGCGCGTGCCGACCATCCGCCGTATGACGCAGCGAGCGCGGCAAAATCGGGGTTCTTCAACTCCGTTGCCGACAGCCGTGCAGGAAATTCACGTTCCTGATGCATTCGGATCGTGCCGTACGCACCGTTATCGATCACGATCACGAGCAGGTCGATCCCGTACTGCGCGGCTGTTGCCAGTTCCTGACCGTTCATCATGAAGTCGCCATCCCCGGCAACGGCGACAACCGTGCGGTCGGGATAGCGGTGGGCAGCGGCCACTGCCGCCGGAACGCCGTACCCCATCGCGCCGCATGTCGGGGCAAGCTGAGTGGGATAGCCAGCATAACGCCAATAGCGATGCCACCAGCCGGCAAAATTGCCTGCACCGTTACAGATGATACTGTCGGCAGGCAGCACGTCGCGCATGTAGGTTACGCATTGGGCCAGATCCAATTCCCACTTGTCAGCGGCTTGGCCCGGATGGGCAGTGGCCCATTCCTCCCACTCGGCATGAGCTTCGCGCCCGGCATCAAAGGAAATTACGTCGCCATCGTCCCACAGGGCGGCGGCCTCGGCGAACTCGCCCATGTCAGCGCACAGGGCGAGATCGGTGCGATAAACGCGGCCCAGCTCGTTCGGGTCCGGGTGGACGTGGATCAGTTGCTGGTTGAGGTGGTCAGGCGTGATCAGTTCGTAGCCGTCGGTGGTTGCTTCACCAAGCCGGGCACCAACTGCCAGGACGAGATCGGCCTGCTTCACCCGCTCGACCAATTTGGGATTGGGGCCGTATCCAAGGTTGCCAGCGTAAACGGGCGAAGAGGGAGAGATCGCATCCTGGCGGCGAAAGGCCGTCGCCACCGGCAGGCCGATACGCTCGGCAAACAGCTGGAAGTGTTCGCGTGCCTTTGCATTCCAACCTGCACCGCCGATCACCGCGACGGGGGAGGCGGCATCGCTGATCAGTGCCATCATAGCCTGCATCGCATCGGGACATGCCGCCTGTGCGGGTCTCACCACTTCGGGGCGAGGACGCGCATCGGTCGTATCGGAGAGCATGTCCTCGGGTAGGGCAAGAACGACGGGTCCTGGTCGGCCCGACATGGCCACCGAGTAGGCCCGCGCGATAAATTCGGGGATCCGGTCGGCACTATCGATCCGCGCAGCCCATTTGCAGATGGGTCCGAAGAACGCCGGGAAATCAACTTCCTGGAAACCTTCACGCTCGCGCATCGGACGCGCTACATCGCCGACGAACAGGATCATAGGCTGCGAGTCCTGATGCGCGACATGCACTCCGATGCTGGCATTGGTGGCGCCGGGTCCCCGGGTGACAAAGGCCACGCCCGGGCGGCCCGTCATCGCACCATCGGCGCAGGCCATGAAACTTACGCCGCCTTCCTGGCGGCAGGTCACGAGGTCGATGGCTGACTGGTCGTGCAAACCGTCGAGAACCTGCAGGAAACTTTCGCCCGGGACGGTGAAGATCCGGTCGCAACCTTGCTCGATTAGGCATTCGACGAGCAGGCGGGCGGCATCGGGTGTGGTATGTTCGCTCATGGAACTGGCCTCTAGCCGCCCGCATTCGAGGCGACAATCCGCTGCGCTCTGATACCCCCTTTTGGTGAACACCCAGCGTTAATGTCCCGTCCTGCGACAACCCTTCAAAGCCGGGGAGCGCAATGGTTAGCGAAGAGTTAAGAACGCATCATGACACAGAAGATGCAAAGACGGTCGCTCGTTCTCACAGACGAAGGTGCACGCCACCCCTTCCTCGCTTCGCTCCCGGCCCATGTCCGCGGCGATTCACCAACGGTTGCGGCCAGGTCTTCGTGGGCCATGACGCGCGACGACATTCGCGGGTTCGCAAGTGCCTACCTAGCCTGCCTCGCAGCAGCGTTGGTGTTCCTGATCTAGTCGGGATACGGCGTGTGGAGATGGGCCAAT
Organism: Sphingomonadaceae bacterium; assembly: GCA_004282995.1. GTDB lineage: Bacteria > Pseudomonadota > Alphaproteobacteria > Sphingomonadales > Sphingomonadaceae > Parerythrobacter. The sequence continues at coordinate 4,968 of SHLU01000076.1, read as the reverse complement.
ATAGGCCCATCGGCCAATTCCGCATTGTGCAATCGCTTGCCGAGCCATGCAGAAAACAGGCACATTGCGGCACTGAGCAAGACCTGTTCTGCGATCGGCACGCCCGCTGCGGTCAGTGCCATGGCTACCAGGGCACCTGCTACCATCGCTCCGGAATTGACGATGTTGTTGGCGGCGATGGCGCGCGATGCCTGATGGGTCGCGACGCGCGTTGTCAAGAAGGCATAGAGCGGCACGACGAACATCCCGCCAGCGACCGAGATGCCCAGAAGGCATGCCAACAGGAGCATAGCCATGGGCCAGGCGATAAACTCTGTCACGCCCAGTAGCTGGCTCGGCTGGTCCATCTGCCAAAGTTTGCACACGGCGTAGAAGGCCACGACGAAAACGCCCATTGCAAGGACGCTGGCGGGGGCAAACCGGGCAGAAACATTGCCCTTGAGGAGATGGTTGATCGTGACAGAGCCGATCGCCACCCCGACAGAGAACACCACCAGGAACAGGCTTGCCACTTCCTTGCTGGCCATAATCACGTTTTTGGCCAGTGGTGGGAACTGGATGAACAGGACTGCGCCGATGGTCCAGAAGAAACTGATGGCGAGGATGGCATAGAAAACCTGGCGATCATGCATTGTGTTGCGGACAAGAGCGATCGAGGCGCGGATGATATGTCGATCGATTTTCTCGACCTTGCCCAGCGGCGGCGCGGCCGGCACCTGGCGGGCTGAAAGATATCCCAGGATCGATACCGCCACGATGCTGACGGCGGCAAACTGCACGGGAATCCAGCCGGCCAGAATGGTACCGGCCAGGATTGCAACATAGGTTCCGGCCTCAACCAGGCCTGTCCCGGCCAGGACTTCCTCCTGCCTCAGGTGCTGGGGCAGGATCGCATATTTGATCGGGCCGAGAAACGTGGACTGCACACCGGTCAGGAACAGCGCAAACAGCATCAGGATGATCGATAAACTGGTGTCGATTGTAGTGAACCCGAGCGGCACTGACACGGGCAGAGCAAACCCGCGCCATGCGAGATAGAGCCCTGTCCCCCCGATCAGCATGAGACCGATCTCACACAGTTTTACAATGCGGATGATGCGGGCCTTGTCCCGCATGTCGGCCAATTGCCCGGCCACGGCGGACAGGATAAAAAATGGCAGGATGAAAAGCCCGGAAGCGATGGCGCTGAAAAGACCCTCGGCTTCTTCGGAATTATAGACAAAATAGACCACGAAAAGCACCATCGCGGTCTTGTAGAGATTGTCGTTGAAGGCATTCAGCAGCTGCGTCGTGAACAGCGGCAGGAAACGCCTGCGGCCCAACAGTTTGAGCGTCGTCATGAATACCCCTTGCGCACGACACCGTGCGATTGGGCAGACCCTAGAGGCACATCCAGACTAGGGATAGTGGCGCACAACCGCTTTTTCCCGAGCACGAAACTGGCTAAGCCCCTTGGCACAATGCTGACGTTGCCCAACATTCTGACCCTCTCGCGCATCTTTGCGGTGCCGTTGCTCGCGTTCTTCCTGTGGTGGCCCGGCTGGGAACTGGGCTACGCAATCGGCTTCGTGCTCTACAGCGTGATCGGGTTTACCGACTATTTCGACGGTTATGTTGCCCGCGCGCAGGGTACAGTAAGCAAGCTCGGCCAATTTCTGGATCCCATCGCCGACAAGATCATGGTCGCGGCAGTCATCCTTGTGCTCACAGCACAGGGTTTCCTCCGCGGGCCAATGCTGGGGGATTTTCATGTCATCGCGGGATTGGTGATTCTCATGCGGGAGATCACCGTTTCCGGCCTCCGTGAGTTTCTCGCCGGGCTTCAGATCTCGGTCCCGGTAACGCGGATGGCGAAGTGGAAGACCACCTTCCAGCTCCTTTCGCTCGGGGCGCTAATCTTTTCAGGGGCAACGCCGTGGTGGACAGCCACACTGGGTGACACGACTTTCAATGTCGCGCACACGATCGGCATCTGGAGCCTGTGGGGCGCCGCGATTCTTACCCTGGTTACAGGTTGGGACTATTTACGAGTCGGCCTCAATCATATGGATTGACAGGCTTGCGACGAAAATCAGCCAAAAAGCGGCAATCCGAAGCGATCCCGCGGATCCTCGGTATCGAATGCCTCTCCGGTAGCGCTGTAGCCCAGCATATGGACGATCTTCTGGTGCACCGGGGTTTCGAATTTGACCCCGGCGTAATTGTCGATGCGCCAGACAATCGTTCCGTGGGCTGTCACAAGATCGCGTAGGTTGAGTTCGATATCGGAACCGACGACTGCGCCGGCGTTGCGGAGATCGATCATGCATCCGCCACAGGACAGATTGTAGAGCGTAGCGATGTCTTTCTCGCCGTCGAGAACGACGGAAGTTTCCTCATCGGTTACAAATCGATTGTAGGATCGCATGTCGTGCGGTTTCCCTGACAGTTGGTCTCATTAGAACCACCGTGCCCGAAATTATCAAAGATTCCGTGAATACACTGCAAACGCAAACAATCGGCAAGTCTAGGCAGCGTTCCTGACGGCTTGCTATCGACCCCGACAATGATCAGCCGGCGCGCAGTTCTTCTGCCAGCAATCTGAACTCATCACCACGCGGCGAATTCTTGCGCCAGATCAATGTGATCTCACGCTTTGCAGCACTAGACTTGAGCGGCCGCGCGACGACATCGGTGCCGGCGAGTATTCCGGCGTCTAGCGCCATCTTGGGAAGCATTGTCAGGCCAAGGCCGTTGTCGACCATCTGCACCAGCGTGTGCAGGCTGGTACCGATCATCGTCGCACTGCCGCGCAATTCGGGCCGGTTGCAGGCGGCGAGGGCATGCTCCTTGAGACAATGACCGTCCTCGAGCAGCAAGAGCCTCCCTTCGTCGATCATGCTCGGCTTGATCGTTTCTGGCGGATCGCGCGGATCATCCTTGGGAAAGGCAACATAGAGCGCATCGTCGGAAAGGTGCTCCATCTCCACGTCGCCCGTAGCAAAGGGAAGGGCCAACAGAACGCAATCCACGCGACCGTGATGTAGCGACTCAACTGCGTCCTGGCTGGTTTCTTCCCGCAGGAACAGCTTGAGTTCGGGCCGCTCCCGTCTCAGCCGCGGCAAGATTCGTGGCAACAGAAACGGAGCGATGGTCGGAATCACGCTCATCCGCAGGGTGCCGGACAGTGGCTTTCCGGCCGCCTGAACGAGATCGGACAGCTCTTCTGCTTCGCGCAATAGCCTGTGCGCCTTCTCGACCACCTGGTTGCCCAGCGGCGTAAAGCGAACCACCCGGCGACTACGTTCGACCAGCGTTACGCCAAGCAATGATTCAAGTTCGCGAATGCCCGCGCTGAGCGTCGATTGCGACACGAACGATGCTTCAGCCGCACGGCCGAAATGGCCATGCTCATGCAGCGCGACGAGATACTGCAACTGCTTGATGGTGGGAAGATAGGTGCTCACGCGTATCCTATTCCGCCGCCTGTCCCAGTTCCTCTGCCATGTCATCGACATGGGTCATGGTCAGCTTGCCGTTCTTGACCGCGAAGGCGAGCCTGCCTTCAACCAATTCGAGTGCGTCCTTGCCGAACACCTCGTAGCGCCAGCCCTCGAGAATCGGCAGATTGCGGACCCCGGCGGCGAGCGCTTCCATTTCGTCTGCGCGGGTCAGGAGCCGCGCAGCGATATCGATTTCACGGGCGCGGATTTTCAGCAGCAATTTGAGCAAATCGGCGACCAGCGCGCCTTCCTTGCCCAGCGGTGCCCCGCGCTTTGCCTTCACCGGCATTTCTTCCTTCGGCAGCGGTTCGGCGCTCGCCAGCACCTTCATCATCCGCTTGCCGATATCATTGTCGCGCCAGGCCTGGCTGAGGCCGCGCACTTTGGCGAGGTCAGCCTGTTTCTTGGGCGGATGGCTGGCAATATCGGCCAGGGTTTCGTCGCGCACGATTCGACCACGCGGGATGTTCTTGTGCCGCGCTTCGTTCTCCCGCCAGGCAGCCAGAGCCTTGAGTCGGCCGAGCACTGCAGGATTGCGGCCCGACGAACGGATGCGCCGCCAGGCAAGATTGGCATCGTTCTTGTAATTGGCCGGATCTGCGAGCTTTTCCATCTCTGCATTGAGCCATGCGCCGCGCCCTGTCTGGACCAGCTTTTCCAGCAGCCTGGGAAAGATCGTAGCGAGATCGGTGACGTCACCGATCGCGTATTCTATCTGCCGATCGGTCAACGGGCGGCGGCTCCAGTCGGTAAAGCGGGCGCCCTTGTCGATGGTCTTGCCGAGCCATGTCTCGACCATGTTGGCATAGCCGATCTGTTCTGACTGGCTGACCGCCATCATCGCGATCTGAGTGTCAAAAATGGGTTGGGGAGTTTTGCCGGTAAGGTTGTAGACGATTTCCACGTCCTGCCCGCCGGCATGAAACACCTTGAGAACCTCGTCGTTCTCGCACAGCAGGTCGAGCAGCGGGGTAAGATCGATGCCACTGGCAAGTGGGTCGATTGCCGCGGCCTCTTCCTCGTTGCCGATCTGGACCAGGCAAAGTTCGGGATAATAGGTGTTTTCACGCATGAACTCTGTGTCCACGCAGACGAACTCGGATTTCGAAAGGCGCTCGCACAATGTACGGAGCGTTTCGGTATCGGTAATCAGGTCATGTATTTTCATAGGTCTTTCTTGGTGGGGCGGAGTGCCACCCCTCGGGAGTGATCCCGGAAAAACCGCGGTCGAGTCGGGCTGACTTGACAAAGCACGCGGCTTCCCCTGTTAGCGCGCGCAAAATCCGGCTAGGGGCCTCGACGGCCACCGGTTCGCGAACGTGCGCGCCCTTAGCCCTATAGCTCCGAAAATGGAAAGATTTTAGATGCACGCCTATCGTACCCACAACTGCGCAGCCCTGGCCCAGGGAAATGTCGGCGAAACCGTCCGTCTTTCGGGCTGGATCCATCGCAAGCGCGACCATGGCGGCGTGCTGTTCGTGGATTT
>SHLU01000075.1 GCA_004282995.1 Sphingomonadaceae bacterium | reverse complement strand
GCCGTTGCCCACAAAGGTTTCAATCTGCTCACCCAGGTGCGACACATTGATCACGATGTCGCGCAGGCGCAAGCCCTTCCGTGCCGCGTCCGAATTGGGATCGACCACCGCGATGGCGAGGCCAGAGGTGTTGGCGGGGACACCCAGCTGACGAGCAATTTCCTCGGTCACGGGAATGACACCCAATCCAAGCCGGTCCGCGATCATCTCGCTTTCGCTCATGTCGGGCGAACCGGTCGAATCTTCGGTCTCGTCTTGCGAGAAAACCTGCGACTGGCGAATCTGCTCCTCGCTGGGGCGCTTGCCGACCGTCACGTTGAGTGTGCGGCGGCTGCCATCGCGAATGATCTCGACCGGGACGGTGGTGCCGGGAGAGATATTGGCGATCAGGAAGGACAAGGTCTGGTCAGGCGTTACATCACGCCCGTTGATCTTCATTACGATGTCGCCCGGCCGCAATCCGGCGCGCGCAGCGGCTTCGCCTTCGACCACGATCTGCACGAACTCGCCGCGGTTCTTGGGCAGTCCGAGCGAGTCGGCGACATCCTCGGTCACCGGTTGGATCTGGACGCCGAGATAGCCTCGTTCGATCGTGGCCCCCTTGCGCAATTGGTCGACAATCGGGGCCGCGATTTCGGCGGGAATGGCGAAGCCGATGCCGACATTGCCGCCTGACGGGGAAAAGATCGCATTATTGATGCCGATCACATTGCCCTGCATGTCGAACAGCGGACCGCCGGAATTGCCGCGATTGATGCTGGCATCGGTCTGGATATAGCGATCGTAGGCACCGCCGCCGGTATTGCGCAGTTGCGCCGAGACGATGCCGGAGGTGACCGTGCCGCCGAGGCCGAAGGGATTGCCGATGGCGATCACCCAGTCGCCGGCACGGGTCTTGGTCGAATCGCCGAACTTGACGAACGGGAAGTCCGCACTGCGGTTGACCTTGAGCACTGCCAGGTCCGATTGTGCATCGGCGCCAACCAGTTCGGCCGCATATTCGGTGCCGTCGGGCATGGTTACGGTGATCTCTTCGACCGTACCGCGGCCGGTCGGGCTGACGACGTGATTGTTGGTGACGACATAGCCATCGGCCGAAATAAAGAATCCGGACCCCAGCGATTGTGCTTCGCGGGTTTGCGGCTGGGACTGGCCGCGCCGATTGAACAGATCCGCAAAGGGGGTGCCCTGGAACGGGTTGCGGGTATCCACCTGGACCCGCTGGCGGGTCGAGATATTGACCACGGCCGGCTGCAATTGTGCCGTCAAATCGGCAAAGCTCGCCGGCGCACCGGCGCGGGGGACCATGGTTGCCATGGCGCGATCATCATTGACCGCGACCTGCGCCCCTGCGGGCTGTCCGGTTGCCAGGGAAATCGTTGCGCCGCCGAGGAGCAGCGCGGTGCTCAGGCCATATGCATATCGCACGGGTTTCACCTTCTTTCGTTCCTCTTCTTTTCTCGCATGCAGACACGCACCGTGTGCATGTCTGGTTTCAGCCTGTCAGCCTTGGTCTCTCAATTCAGCGTCTCAGCACTGAACGGGCCTTTAACGACGGCTGGAATCAAAGCCCCCGGTCGAGCGACATAGGGTGTTCGTCAGCGACCGCGGAACTGGCGCAGATATTCGTTGTCGGGCGCCAGTATGATCGAGCTCTCGCCCGCGTCCTTGTTGTTGACGAAAGTCGTCTCGTAACTCTTCATCGCCCTGTAGAAGTCATAGAAATTCGCGTCCTTGCCGAAGCTCTGCGCGTAAATCCGGGCAGCTTCCGCATCGGCTTCGGCGCGGGTCACCACGGCATCACGCTCGCCATTGGCACGGATCGCGCGCGCTTCGCGTTCGCGGTCCGATTCCATGCGGCGGAAGGCCGATTGCAGTGGAGCGTCGGGAAGATCGGTGCGCTTGATCTGCACATCGACCACCTCAGCACCGTATTGCCGGGCTTGGCGGTCCAGATTCTCGCGCACGGTTGCAAGCGCTGTACCGCGCTCGGCGGTCAGCATTGCCTGGAAAGTGCGCCGACCGAGTTCCTGGCGCAGAACCGAGTTGAGGATCGGCTGCAACGCCGTCCGCACACCGTCGGTAGAGCCGGCACGTTCGACCATCCGCACTGGGTCGGTAATACGGAATCGGGCATAGGCATTGACGAGCAGGCGCTGCTGGTCGTTCGAGAGCACTTCCTCGTCGGTCATGGTGAGGTCGAGCAGGCGTTTTTCAATCCGCACCACCCGGTCGATGAACGGCACGCGGACATAAAGACCAGCCTCGGTGCTACCGCCTGGCGTGTTGATCACATATTTGGGTTCGCCTGTGCGGACGATAACGACCTGTTCTTCTTCAGGCACAACAAAGGCGCTAAGCAGGAAAACGACCAATGCAATCGCCAGGGCGACGAAGATCAGCTTATAGTTTTGCCACATATCCTGCATGATCACTGCCCTCCATTCGTTGCGGCGGGGACCGAGGGCCTCTGGGCGCGGCGCTTGACCTCGGGCAGCGGCAGATACGGCGTCACGCCGCTTGGTTCGACGATGGTCTTGTCGGTCTGGCTCAGCACCCGCTCCATGGTCTCGTAATAGAGCCGCTGACGGGTGACGACGGGAGCGAGGCGGTACTGCTCGTAAACCTTGTCGAAAGCTTCGGCTTCACCCTTGGCGATGGACAGCTGCTGCTCGGCGTAGCCGCGTGCCTGGTTGCGCGCCGCATCAGCCTGCTGCTCGGCCACCTGCACATCACGAAAAGCGTCGACCACCTCGGCCGGCGGATCGGCTTTCTCGATTTCCACACCAAGCACCTGGATGCCGGCGTTGTAGGCATCGAGCGTCGACTGCATTCTCTCGCGAACGTCGAGTTCGATCGCGGCACGGCCCTGGCCCGAGAAGGTCTCGTCGAGTTCCTTCTCGGCTATTGCCGCACGCATGGCCGCTTCGGCAACTTCGTTTACCGTTTCGACCGGTTCGACCAGCCGGAACTTGAAATTGGACAAATCCTTGATGTTCCAGCGCACGATGTAGCTCAGGTCGACCAGGTTCTGGTCACCCGTCAGAATCAGTTTCTGCGCCTGCGAACCGCCAGGTATCTGCACAGCACGCACACCCTGGACATCCTCCACGTCGACAGTCTCGATCGGGAACGGCAGCGTGAACTGCAGGCCGGGGTCGAGTGTGCGGGTGAAATTACCCAGCGTCTTGACCACCGCCTGCTCCTTGGGCCCGATCTGGTGAACCATCGTGGAACCCAGGCCGAGAAGGACCAGTCCACCAATGATAAGCGGAAACCAGCTCTTGCCGCCCGGGCGCGGGGGCAGGGTGAAATTCGGCCCACCGCCGCCGCGGCGCGGTCCTTCTGGTCCGCGGTGCTTGAAGATATCCTCAATGCTGGCCGAACGGCGGGAACGGTCCTTGCCGCCTGCACCGGGTGGAAGCCACGGGTTGCGCGGACCGCCGGACTTGTCGTCCGAGCCGCCATCGTCGCCGGAATCACCGCCGCCGGAGCCATTGCCCTCGTTACCAGAACTGCCACCCCACGGGCTTTTCCCCGCCATGGCCAAGCCGATCCGCTGCCGGAACCTGTCAAAACCTTCCATGCAGCCTGTATAGGTACCGCATGGGGAGAAAAACAGGGGTGGCGCGTGCAAAATTACTGCTAGAGGCACCTGCGTGATGGACGAGACGGAATTGCGGGCAGCCCTGCCCGAACAGATTGCCAGCCGCATACGCAGCCTGAAGGCAAAGGAAGGGACGGTCACCGCTGTCCTCGATGCCGGCGGTCTGTCCGCTCGCGAGCGTTCGGCAATGGAGACTGACGCCAAGGCAATGCTTGTTGCGCAAGAAGGTGTCGACGAGGCGCGCATAGCTTTCATGGCCGACAAGGTGACGCGCCGCTATATCGCGGTTGGATCGGGCAAAGGCGGGGTCGGTAAATCCACCTTGACGGCAAACTTGGCCGTCGCTCTCAAACGGATGGGTCACGCGGTTGGCGTGGTCGACGCTGACATATATGGCCCATCGCAACCAACTCTGTTGGCGAGCAAGGGGGCTCGGCCGGAAGCGGTTGGGCAGACCCTGCAACCCGTGGCAGGCATCATGGATATCCCGATGCTGTCGATGGGCCACCTGGTCGCGCCGGGCAAGGCGCTGGCCTGGCGCGGACCGATGGCGGCTGGCGCGCTGACCCAGCTGATCGAGGCCGATTGGGGTTCAGCCGAAACTATCTTGATCGATCTGCCGCCCGGGACCGGCGATGTGCAGCTGACAATGGTTCAGAAGCACAAGCCCGACGGTGCCGTAATCGTCTCCACTCCGCAGGATCTTGCCCTGATCGATGCCGCCAGGGCCGGGCAATTGTTCGAAACGGCTGGCGTGCCAGTGATCGGGCTGGTCGAGAACATGGCGGGATACCAGTGCCCGCATTGCGGCGAATTTTCCGACCCGTTCGGGCAGGGCGGTGTGGAAAGCATCGCCGAGAGGCTGGAATTGCCGTTCCTTGGGCGTATCCCATTGGCGATGGATATCCGCACTGCCAGCGATGCCGGGACGCCTCCTGCTTTCGGTGACGATGCGTCCGGTGCTGCCTTCACCGCTATTGCGCGCAAGGTGGCGGACTGGCTGGCGCATGGCGCAGATGGGCCAACTGACGAGGCGCGCGGCTGATGCCCATGCTGAGCCGGCGCGGTCTGCTCGCCGGGGCAGCGTTGGGTGGTGGGTTGGTCGTGGCGTGGTCGCTGTGGCCGCGCCGGTTTGGTTCACCCTTGCAACCTAATCCTGATGAGACTGCGTTTGGAGCCTGGCTCAAGATCGGCACCGATGGCGTCGTGACAGTCGCCGTGCCCCAGCTTGAGATGGGACAGGGGGTTAGCACTCTGTTGCCCCAGCTGGTCGCGGTCGAATTGGGGGCGGACTGGCGGCAGGTTGCGGTGCAGCCCGCGCCTGTGAGCGGTGCCTACGCCAATGTTCCCCTGGCCGCAAAATGGGCTCCGCTCTGGTTGCCGACACGCCTGCCCGGCTTTGTCGAGATCGGTCCCGACGACCTCGTGGTGCAACGCTACGCCGAGGAAACAAGATTTACCGCCACGGCCGAAGGCCAGTCGCTCGATGCTTACGCCATGCCGTGCCGAGAAGCGGCGGCGGCGGCGCGGGCGATGTTGTCGCAAGTGGCAGCGGATCGGTGGGATATCGCGTGGGAGGAATGCGAGGCGCAGAACGGCTTCGTTACCCATGGTGACAAGCGGATTCGTTTTGGCGACCTGGCGCAGGAAGCTGCCGAACTGACCCCGCCCGACCCACCGCCGGTGCGCGTCGATGGGGCATTCGAAGTGCCTGTTGCGGGACAGAATGATCCGGCGACCTCCTTTCCCCGGCTCGATCTGCCCTCGAAGGTCGATGGCTCGCATCTCTTCGCCGGCGATGTCCGCCTGCCGGGGATGGTTTTTGCTGCCATCCGGCACGGGCCGGTCAACCAGTCCAGCCTGGCGGGTTTCGACAAGGAAGCGGCGGAGTCGATACCGGGGTTCGATAGCCTGGTCAGGAATGAGAGCTGGCTGGCAGCACTGGCCGATAATTGGTGGGCCGCTGAGCAGGTGCTCAAGGCGGCCCAGCCACGTTTCACAACCGCGAGCCGGGTGCATAGTCCGGAGATCGAGGAGCGGCTTGCGGCTGCGATTGGCGATAGCGACGACGAAGGCGAAGGTGCTGAAGGGGAGAAGGGCCACGTCATCGCCGAGCGCGGCGAAGGGGCACTGGCGATACGCACGCCTGACCTCGAACTCGACTACGAAGTCGCGCCAGCTCAGCACCAGCCACTCGAAACCGCCAGTGCGACGGCGTGGCTGCGCGACGGGCGGCTCGAATTGTGGCTGGGTAGCCAGGCACCCGAGCGCGCCCGCGCGGCAGTGGCCGATGCGCTCGGGATCGCGACCGAGGATGTCATTCTCTACGCCATGCCCGCGGGAGGTAGCTTCGATGCCCGCCTGGAGCATGATCATGCGATTGAAGCTGCGCTTATCGCGCGAGAAGCCAAGCGTCCGGTTCAACTGGTGTGGTCGCGGTGGCAGGAAACCATCGCCGGGTATCCGCGCGCGCCGGTGACCGCGCGGCTGTCCGCCCGCCTCGCCGACGACGGTTCAATCGCGATTCTCAAGACGCGGCTGGCGACACCGCCTTGGGGCCGCGAATTCGGTGCGCGGCTGTTTGGCAAACGCAGCAACTGGGATGCCATCGAGGACAGCTCGGGCAAAGCCGATCCCATGGTCGGCGAAGGTGCGCTGCCTATCTATGATGTGGCTTCGGCAGTCGTTGAGCATGTGCCGGTTCGGACCGATTTGCCCGCGGGCAAAATGCGCGGGCAAGCACATGGCTACACCGCTTTCATGATGGAGAGCTTCGTCGACGAGGCGGCGAGGGCAAGCCGGCGCGAGCCGTTGTCCTACCGCATCGAGATGCTCAGCGGCGATTTGCGGATGGTCGAGTGCCTGCAGCGCGCCGCCCGGCTTGCGAACTGGAATGGCGGCGAGGAGGGCAGCGGACAAGGCCTTGCCTGCCACCGCATTGGCTCGACCGATTCGGGCGGGCGGATTGCTTGTATAGCCACCGCCGGACCGGGAGAGGGCGGCGTCCGCGTCACGCGGCTGGTGGCAGCGGTCGATATTGGGCGCATTGTCAATCTCGACATCGCGCGCCAGCAGATCGAAGGCGGACTGATTTTCGGCCTTTCGCTCGCCCTGGGTTCGAGCAATGTCTATAATCGGGGCCGACCCGAGAACGAGCGGTTGGCCCAGATGCAGTTGCCCTTGTTGGCCGATAGTCCGGAGATCGAAATCGATTTTCTTACCAGCGAGGCGCCTTCCTTCGACCCGGGCGAATTGGGCGTGGCAGTCGCAGCGCCGGCCATCGCCAACGCGCTGTTCGCATCGACCGGCCTTCGTCTGCGCCGGCTGCCGCTGCTGGCGGGCGGGCTTTAGGACGTGTTGACGCGCAGCCTCGAATACGGTTGGCGCAGGTCATGACCTGGCAAGAGCAAGACCTCCCGACCGAACACCCACCGGTTGCCAGCGGCAAGACTGGCGTTCTGTTGGTCAATCTTGGCACGCCCGATGCGCCCGATACGAAATCGGTCCGCCGCTATCTCAAGGAGTTTTTGTCGGACCGCCGGGTGGTCGAAATCCCGGCGATTGCCTGGCAGCCCATTCTGCGGGGAATCATCCTCAACACGCGGCCCAGGAAAAGCGCACATGCCTATCAGCAGGTGTGGACGCCGGAGGGTTCGCCGTTGGCGGTAATCACGCGGCGACAGGCCGAGGCATTGTCATCCCGCTTGGGGGATGCGATCCGCGTCGATTGGGCCATGCGTTATGGCAGCCCATCCATTTCCGATCGCCTCGAAGCGATGATGGAAGCAGGATGCGAGCGGATCCTGCTTGCACCACTCTACCCGCAATATTCGGGCGCGACCACGGCGACGGTAGTCGACAAGGCGGCCGCTGCCCTGGCGGAGATGCGCTGGCAGCCGAGCCTTCGGATCTTGCCACCCTATCACGATCACCCGGCCTACATTCGTGCGCTGGAGACCGATCTGAGCGGACAGCTCGACAGGCTCGAATTCGTTCCGCAGGTGCTCTTGCTCAGCTTCCATGGCATGCCGCAGCGTACGCTCGAGCTTGGCGATCCCTATCACTGTCATTGCCACAAGACCGCCCGCCTTGTGGGCGAGCGGCTGGCAGTGAAGCGGCCCGATATGCGGGTAGTCACAACATTCCAGTCGCGTTTCGGTCCGGCCAAATGGCTCGAACCTGCAACCGACACCACGATTGCGGGCGAAGCGGCGGCGGGGACCAAGCGCATGGCGGTGGCCATGCCGGGGTTTTCCGCCGATTGCCTGGAAACCTTGGAAGAGATCGCAATGCAGGGTCGCGACCAGTTTCTGGACGCCGGCGGCGAACATTACGCTGCACTGACCTGCCTCAATGATGGTCAACCTGGCATGGTCATGCTCGAGGCCCTGATGCGACAGGAACTTGCCGGCTGGATTCAAAGCGCAGAATAACTTACAAGCAAGTAAGTAGCGTTTCGAAACCCGAGGAAATTGCATGGCGACCCTGGCTCCCCACCAGTCCGCTCAACCCGTCCCCGCCCACTGGACAGAGGGGGTTCCGGGCGACGAGGCAATTGCACATATTCCAGGCGAGAAGGGCTGGCCGCTGATCGGCCATACTCTTACGCAATTGCGTGACCCACATGCCTTTACCCGCCGCATGGTCGCGCAATATGGCAAAGTTTACAAAGTTCGCAGTTTCGGTGGCTGGAACGTCGCCCTGATCGGGGCCAACGCGAATGAACTGGTCCTGTTCGACCGCGAGAAGCGCTTCTCCAGCGAACAGGGCTGGGGTCCAGTTCTCGACAAGCTCTTTCCACGCGGCTTGATGCTGCTCGATTTCGACCATCACCGGGCCGACAGGCGGGCATTGTCGATTGCCTTCAAGCCGGAGCCGATGCGCCACTATTCCGGAGCTCTCAATCGCGGCATATCCAGACGAGTGGAGGATTGGGGCGAAGGTCCGATGCTCTTCTATCCTGCCATCAAGCAGTTGACGCTCGATCTTGCCGCAGAAAGCTTCCTCGGCTTGCCATTCGGTCCGCAGGCAGACGCAATCAACAATGCCTTCATCGACATGGTGCAGGCCTCTGTCGCTCCGGTCCGCCGCCCGCTGCCGTTCACCAAGATGAAGAAGGGGGTCGATGGGCGCGCCTTCCTGGTCGACTGGTTCACCCGCGAAACCCGCCGCATCCGTGCGGAAGGCGGGGGACAGGACATGTTCAGCCAGTTTGCCACAGCCGAATACGAGGACGGCCGTCAGATGCCGGTCGACGAAGTGGTCGACCACATGAGCTTCCTGATGATGGCAGCGCATGACACGATCACTTCCAGTGCCACTTCGATGGTTTTCTACCTCGCGCAGAAGCCGGAATGGCAGGAACAATTGCGGCAGGAACTGATGGCGGTCACCGGCGGGGAAGGACGCGCGCTGGATTATGGGCAGCTAGGCGAGCTTGAGTTGACCGAAATGGCATTCAAGGAGGCTTTGCGGATGACCCCGCCAGTGCCCTCGATGCCGCGTCGCGCCCTGTCAGCGTTCGAATTTGGCGGCTATCACATTCCGGCCGGTCAGCATGTCGGCATCAATATTCATTATACGCATCACTCGGAGGAATACTGGGACAGCCCCTATTCCTTCGATCCGATGCGGTTCACCCCCGACAAGGTGAAGGCGCGGCACAAATATGCGTGGGTGCCGTTCGGCGGCGGCGCGCACATGTGCATCGGGCTTCATTTTGCCTATATGCAGGTCAAGATACTGATGGCGCACATGCTGACGCGCTATCGCATCACGGCCACCAAGGGGTATGACCCCGCGTGGCAGGCGTGGCCGATCCCGCAGCCTAAAGACGGGTTGAGAATCAGCCTCGAGAAACTTTGATCAGCTGAAATCGATGGCAATGCCATCCTTGACCCAGTCACCATAGCGGGTGGGGCTGAGGCCGTCTGGATCATCCGCGCCAGCCTCGATTGGCTTGGGTTCAGGCGCGGGCTCGTCGGTCCAGTGGTCCGGCTTCCTGAATTCGGCGGGGCGTTTTGTGGCGCGCTTCA
>SHLU01000074.1 GCA_004282995.1 Sphingomonadaceae bacterium | reverse complement strand
GGATTGGTCATAAAATAGCGATGACAATTGAAAGGCTTGTCTCCCGCCGCGGTTCGCACATAGCTGCCATCGGACTGGAGCTCCCAGCTCTGTTCGGTATCGAGCAGATTCGCCAGCAACACCTGCAACAGCACCTGGTCATGCACCGTCTGGTTTTCCAGCGGCACCAGAAGTTCGACCCGGCGATCAAGATTGCGGACCATCAGGTCGGCCGACGAGATAAAGACCCGGGTCTCCGGCCCCGGCATCGGAGAGCCATCGGCAAAGGCATAGATCCGGCTGTGTTCGAGGAAACGTCCGATAATCGATTTAACGCGGATGTTATCTGACATGCCGGGTACGTTCGGACGCAAATTGCAGATGCCCCGTACGACCAATTGAATGGCAACGCCGGCCTCGCTCGCCTCGTAAAGCCGTTCAATCATCTCGACATCGGTCAACTGGTTCAGTTTCATCCAGATTGCCGCCGGCTTACCCGCAATTGCGTTGACGATTTCGTTGTCGATCGCGCCGCTGATCGTCTCCCGCAGGTTGATCGGTGAGATCGCCAGCAGCTCGGTCCGGTGCGGCTCGACATAGCCGGTAACGAAATTGAACATCTTGGCGGCATCGCGTCCCAGACGCGGATCGGCCGTGAAATAGCTGAGGTCGGTATAGGTCTTGGCAGTGACCGGGTGATAATTGCCGGTTCCAAAATGGCAGTAGGTGCGGAAACTCTCCTCTTCGCGCCGCACTACCATCGCCGCCTTGGCATGGGTTTTCCAGTCGGCGAAACCATAGATGACTTGCACCCCGGCGCGCTCGAGCTTGTTGGCCCAGTACAGGTTCTGCTCCTCGTCGAAGCGCGCCTTCAACTCGACCACAGCGGTAACCGATTTGCCTTCCTCTGCGGCATGGACCAGCGCATCGACAACCTCGGACTGGTTGCCGGCGCGATAAAGCGTCTGCTTGATCGCCACCACATCCGGGTCGGCGGCCGCACGGCGGACGAAATCGACCACCACGTCGAAGCTTTCATACGGGTGGTGGATGACGATGTCTTTCTCGCGGATAGCGGCAAAAATATCGCCATCATGTTCGAGCACGCGTTCTGGATAGCGCGGTGAATAGCCGGGAAACTTGAGTTCGGGACGATCCTCTTCGAAGATATCGCCCAACCCGGCAATCCCGAGCATCCCGTCAGTCTTGACGATCGTGGCGCCTGGCGTGTCGAGCTTTTCGCGCAGCAGAGCCTCCGCATCGGCTTCGAAATCTTCCTCGATCTCCAGCTGGATGACCTGTCCGCGACGGCGCCGCTGGATTGCACTTCGGAAAGTGCGCACCAGGTCCTCGGCCTCCTCCTGGATTTCGATGTCGCTGTCGCGCAGCACGCGAAATGTCCCGTCGCCGACGATCTCGAATCCGGGAAACATCTCCTTGGCAAATCGGGTGATGAGGCTCTCGATGCTGACATACAGCGCCTCTTCGCCCGGAACACGGACGAACCTGGGTAATGCGGGCGGGATCAGCACCATTTCTACCAGCTGATCCTCGCCTCGCCGGATAGTGAACAGCAGGCCGAGCCCTTCATTGGCCACAAACGGAAACGGTTGCGCCGGATCGAGCGCCTGTGGTGTCAGCAGTGGCAGGACTTCGCTGCAGAAATGCTTTTTGAGCTGGTCATAGGCTTCAGAGTTGACGCGTTCCTCGGCGGCAACGTGGATACCCGATGCTGCCAGCTGGCCGCGCAAGTCGCGCCAGATGGCCTGCTGCCGCTCGCCGATATCCTCCAACGTAGACACGACGCCAGACAGTTGTTCCTTCGGAGTACGCCCATCGTCGGATGGATTGTCGATCCCGCGCTGCACCTGCCCGACCAGGCCGGCGACGCGGATCATCATGAACTCGTCGAGATTGCTGCCCGAAATCGACAGGAAGCGCAGTCGTTCGAGCAAGGGATAGGCCGTGTTGTTGGCTTCCGACAGCACCCGGTCGTTGAAGGCCAGCCAGCTCAATTCGCGATTGAAATAGCGTTCCTGCAGCGCACGCGGAGCGGTGCGGTCGTTGTCCTGGGTGATCGGGTGACTGCCCATGGTGCCCCTTCAACGCGCCTTTCCGGCGGAATTGCCAGCCTCGCTAGAATGCACCCTGCGCCAGGTCGCGCGTCAGGGCAATCTCCCGAATGCCGCGGCGACCTTCGTTACGGTCGAGCTGGACGATGACATCTATCACATTGGCGGCATAGGCAATCGTGTCGCTTCGGCTGAGACCAATACCGGTCTGCATTACCATCAGCGCCAATTGCTCGAGCGCACCGGTGATCGAATTGGCATGAATTGTCGAAAAGCTGCCGGGATGACCGGTATTGATGGCGCGCAGAAAGCTGACGCTTTCCGCCCCCCGCAATTCGCCCAGCACGATGCGGTCCGGCCGCAAGCGAAGCGCCGCTTGAAGCAATTCATTGGCAGTCACGCGCGCCTCGCCGAGATCTCCCTTGACTGCGACCAGCCCCACACCGTTTTCGCCCGGAAGCCGCAACTCGGGTGTATCCTCGACCAGGACCACACGCTGGTCACCGGGAATCTCGCCCAACATGGCGTTGAGGAAAGTCGTTTTACCGCTGCTGGTCCCGCCCGAAATCAGGATCGTTCGACGCTGGCGGATGGCTGCGCGCAGGAAAGCAATCGGCTCGGCCTGCGCATCGGGCATGGCCTGTTCGCTCGGGGGCCGCAATGGACCCGCATCATACGCGTCGAGCGGAAGGTCGAGCCGGCGGTGCCGGCGGATCGCCATCACCCAATGCTTGCGCGAGGCAGGCGGACCGCAGAACTGGACACGCGCTCCATTGGGCAAGGTTGCGCCCAGCAGCGGGTGTTCGCGGTTGATCCCCTGGTGGCTGACACGGGCCACCTGCTCAGCCAGCCTCTGCACCAACCGATCATCGATTTCGGGCGTTTCGATACGGCGCATGCCGTGTTCGTTTGCGTCCTCGATCCAGACCTCGCCCGGCCGGTTGACGATTATTTCGGTCACCGTGTCGCGTTCCAGCCAGCACCTGAACGGAGCAAGGTAGGCTTCAAGATATACGCTGTGGTCGGAAGCTATCGGCTCGTCCGGGATTTCGACACCATCGGCACCGGCCTGTTGGGCGAAAGGGTGAATATCGGCGCTCATGACCAACCAGCACCCATCACATCACGGTCGAGAAATCGAGGTCGCGAGCAGTGAATACGCGGATCGGCTCGCCCTGCCGGACGCGGATGCGCGGGCCGACCTGGCTATCCTGCTGGACAGCGGCAGCCGCGGCGGAATTGCCTGTGCCACCGACCACCACCGATGCACCGCCACTGGCAATGCTCGACAGGCCACCTACGACCGACAGCAACAAGGCAGAACCAAAACGCTGGAAAAACCGGCTGTCGACATCCCCCTTGAGACCGGTCGTCCCGTCGAAGCCGGTGGCTGGTGACTGCAGGTTCACCGAAGCACCATCGGGACGGATAAGCCGCGTCCACACGACATAGGCGCGTTTTTGTCCCGCCTGGACGCCCGACTGGTACTGGCCGACCAATCGGCTCGAGCGCGGGACGAGAATGTTCTTGCCGTCGAAACTACGCACGTCCTGGCTCACCACCGCGCGGACGAAGCCCGGCACATCGGTATCGATCGCGGTCTCGAGAATGGCGGGAATGAGCGTACCTTGCGTCACGGTAGTCGCAGGATTGGTCATCGCCGTGGCCTGCGCCGTACCGCCCCCGACACCACCGATGCGCGAAGCGAAATCGCCTGCCGAATTGCCTGTAGCTGCCGCAGAACCTGTCGTGGCGCTGGCGCTGTCAGGGATCATTGAACCTCCCGGCGCTCCGCCGCGAGCGCTGCTGGCATCGAATACGACCGTCGGGCTGCTATAGGGATTGACCTGCATCCCAGCGTAGGCGCCCGGGTCGCGCGCGAGGACTGGTGCCGGAGCCGGGTTGGCACGCGGCACATAAGGGTTCGCCACGTCTGCCACAGGAGGCGTTGCCACCGCCGGGGCGACCGACTGGACGGGCACGTTCTGCGCGTTGCCAACACTGTCGGGCGGTGGAACCCTGGTCGAATTCATGCTCCACAAGGTGACCGCCCCCAGCCCGGCGACAATCGCGATCCCGGCGACCAGGCCCAAAGCGTCGGACTTTCCGCCCTTGGGCGCCACCACCGGATAAGCGGTGCGCGAGGCAAGGTCGGTCACATCGCTGCCGAGCGTCTCGCGCGGATCGCTGTCATTGGCGGGGCCACCCCTCCCCTGTTTCTCGGGCAGTCGCATGGCAAGACGCATGGCTTTGCTCCTTACTGTCCGCGCGCCAGAGCGGCGCTCGCGGATTGGGTCGCCCGTACTGGGCCGGTGTTGACGAGGGTGGCAGTCTCCTCGCCGGAGCGCAGGATAATCTCCCGTGGTACGCCATCGACCACCACGATATTGCCGCGCACGGTGAAATTGACCGGACCCTCGGTGCCCTCGAAATCCTTGACCAGAATGGCAGGGACCGGGGTCCCCTCGGCCCATTCGATGAAGGTTGCTTCGCCATCGTCGAACATGCGGAGGGGATAAAGCGTGACATCACCGCTCTTCTGCCAGGCGAGGTTGATCTGCGCTGGGTCAATTACCGCGTATGGATCGGTGGCCGCCGCCATCTCGACCGGGTTGGCCTGGCGTTGGACGGCGGCGAGCTGGGTTTCATCCTCTGGCTCGTCGGGATAGGTGAAAGTGAGGATATAGAGTGGCTTGGCACGCGGACTTGCAATCAGGTCGAACAGATAGGTGTGCTTGTTGGTCACCACGGTCATGTTGGTCGCGGCGGTCGGCTGGAGCGGTTTGACGAACAACAGGTTGGCGCGTTTGTTAGGAGTCACCTGCCAGGCATTGGCATCGCCAATGGCAACGTTTTCGATCGTTTCGTCTTCGCCGAACTTGATGGTCGCCTGGACCTTGGTCCGACCCTCGACCGTCACTACGCGGGCCGGATCATATTCCATCTCGACCAGCCGCGAATCCTGCGCCGACAGCGGCGTTGCCAGCAGCGTGAGGGGCGCCAGCATCATGGCAAGCGCGGGGCACCATCGGGCGCGGTTCATTTGATCTTCTCCGTTGTGCGGGCAGGTGCCGGCCTGAAGCGGGTTCCGAGTCCGCGTGTGCGTGATGCGGCTGCACCGGCAATCGCGGCCTGATCACTGACTGAAGGCCCGCTCACCACTCGCGTCTCGCGATGGGTGCGCGCCACTGCTGCAGCGTCGGTATCATTGGCGGCGCCGTAGGGAGACAGCGCGGCGACCGCAGTGCGCCGCGCATTGGTGCCACTGGTTGCCGAATTGGCCTGACCCTGAATTGGATGAACGGGCGCGGGGACTGCAATTTGCGCACCCGTTTTTGAACGATTGCTGGCACTGCCCTCCGACTTGTCCGGCACCATGCCAAACACCTGCCAACCGGCCACCATGGTTCCGGCCACCTTGAGCACCATCGCCATCAGCGCGACATGTACCGCGCCGACCATAAAGAACGCCATCGCCGGGCGGGTGGGTATCTCCACGGCATTCTGGGTCAAGGCGGACAATATCGGCACCGACAATTCCAGCATGACGCTGCCGGCCAGAACGGCGAACAGCGGTGTCAGCGCCAGCATCACCACGCCCTTGACCCAACCGGTGAAAAGGCCGCGTGTGCCGTTGAACAGCGCCATGACCACGAAGATCGGCCCCAGCGCGACGAGCAATGCCAGCGCAATTCGCGCCGTCACCAATATGCCGACCGTGCCAAGCATGAACAACAGCGCACCCATCCACAACATTCCGGGCGGAGAGAAGGCATCAAAGTCAGCCTGCCCCTGCGAAGCTTGCTCGATGGCGAGAAATACCACGTCGACCTTGCTTGCAAAGGTCATCGTTGCCGAGCCGCTGTCACCGGTCAGCACCCCCGCCAGCCAGTCGGGCGCACCGAGCGCCAGGTTCCAGACCACGCTCTGATAGGCAACCCAACTGGTGGCAAATGTCAGCACCAGCCCGACAGTCAGCATACGCGGCGTCAGCTGCCGGATCGAAAGATTTGTGCGCCCCGTAATCAGCGCCAGCGCGAAGAAGGCGACATAAAGCACCAGCAGGATCGTCAAGACGGTGGCCAATGCCCCGCCCGGCGCGAATAAACGCCCGAAGGCTGTGCCGGTCACTTCGGCGGCAACGCAATCCACAGCCTGCAAGGCGGCGGCTATCCCGCCCGCTGCTTCGGACAGCACGAGGTCGCATTGCGCGCTCATTCGGCGGCCTGCTTGAACGCCGCGATCTGCGCCGCATCGCTGTGCTCGTCCTGCTCTGCAGCGACCGGCCATGCATGGCCCGTCAGTGCCGGGAACCAGTCGGCCGGATGATCGCCCACGGTTTCACGGAGCATGTCGAGGCGTCGTACCGTTCCCTCGCGGCCGGAAAGCACAGTCAGCACTTCGGGCGCGTTGGACAGGTCGAGCCGGACCACCACGCTGGCATCGGGCTGACGGACGAGAAAACAGCGGCTGTGCGCAGGTAATGACCGGATCAGCGCCAACTCGTGCGCGGTGAGGCCAAAGCCGTCGCAGTAATCTTCTGCCCGGGCGCGACTGTTGGGCATGAAGATCATCGTCGCGGTCTGTTCTACCAGCGCGGTGGCAATCCGGCTATCGAGCGCATCGGCGGCGCTTTGCGTGGCAAAGCCAACCAGCGCGTTGCGTTTGCGCAAGGTCTTGAGCCAATCGCGGATGCGCGCGGCGAAAACCTCGTCATCGAGCGCCTTCCACCCTTCGTCGATCAGGATCATCGTCGGCTGGCCGTCCAACCGCTCCTCGATCCGGTGGAACAGGTACATCATCGTCGGCGTACGCAGCCGCGGATTCTCCAGCAGCGCGGTCATGTCAAAGCCCAGCGTGCTGTTTTCGAGATCGAGCCGGTCTTCCGCATTATCGAACAACCATGCGTTCTCACCGCTGTTGATCCAGGCGGAAAGTCGATCAGCCAAATCGCCCGCCTGCGGACGACGCGAGCCGGACAGCAGTTCCCTGAAGTGACGCAAGCGGCGCAAGGACGCATCGTTTTCATACGCCGCATCGACCGCATGGGCGATCATTTGCAGCTCCTCTGCCCCCTCGGCCTTGAGCAACACGCCCAGCCAATCGCGCAAGAAGGCGCGGTTTGCTGCGTTGTCTGGCATGGCCAGCGGATTGAACCCGGTCGCCTCTCCGGCATAGATCCGGTCATACCGACCGCCAATACCGCGAATAAACAGTTCCGCCCCGCGATCCTTGTCGAACAGGATCGTGCGCGGTTTGAACTTCTGTGCCTGCGCCGCAAGGAAGTTCATCACCACCGTCTTGCCCGAACCAGAGGGGCCAATGACCGAGAAGTTACCCAGATCGCCATGGTGGAAATTGAAGAAGAACGGCGTCGAACTGGTCGTTTCCAGCAGCGTAACGGCATCCCCCCAGTGATTGTTCTCGGCCTGGCCCAGCGCGAAGCCATGGAGGCTGCCAAAGCTGGCCATATTGGCCGAGCTGATCATCGCCCGGCGCACGACATAGGCTTCGTTGCCAGGGAACTGCGCCCAGAAGGCTGGCTCCAGATTGGTATCTTCACGCACCACCACAGCACCGGTGTCGGCCAGCGCGGCGGCACAGGCGGCACTGGCATCGTCGAGCCGCGGCAGCGTCGTTTCACGCACGAGAACCGACAGGTGATGTTCGCCAAACCCGACCGCGCCATTGCCCAGCGCGTCGCGCGCCGCAGCCATATCGGCCCGCTCGGCGGTCGCTTCCTCGTCGACCGAGCGCAGGCGCCGCAGCGACAGATCGATCCGCTCACGCGCCGTGGTACGCTCCTGCGGAGCGTAGGTTTCGGTCACGATCATCTCGAACGGCAGCCGCAACAACCCGTCGAGCAGGCCGGGTGAGGTGGCCTCGGGATAATCCTTGAGACTGAGGATGGCCGAGAAATCGGGCTCCCCCGCTCCGCGTTGTTCGATCGCGTCGAGCCCGAAGGATACCCGGCGGTAGGGCAGCATACTGCCGATGTCGGTCTCGTCGGAAGGCCGCCGCACCGGACGCATCTCGCCGTTGTAGAGTGCCGAAATCAGTTCGAGCGTTTCGTTGTTCGGGGAACCAGTTGCCCCCTGGTACTCGCCCAGAACGCTGGCGCCATAGGGCTGCAAGGCCGCAACAAGCCCGCCGACGGCCGCCTTGAGCGAGCGCAAATCGCGATGGTCGGCAACAACTTCCGACCGCCGCCGCTTGCTGAGAAACTTGCCCGCCCGCTCGGCCAGGCCGGCCTTGCCGCGGGCGGGACGGCGAATGAGGGTGATAAACTGGTCGTTGACGAACAACGAACCCGAGCCGAGCTTTTCCTGCCAACGCGCATCGATATGTCGCGTCAAGGGATCGGGAAACTCGGCGTCGAGTTCGATTGCAACGCGCCGCCGGATGACGTGGTGATACAGGACGAAGCGCGAATCCAGCGTCGAGCGCAGCACCACTTCGCGGGTTGCCGCATGGGCGTTGAGCGCTTCGGAATCCTCGGTTTCGAACAGCAACCCCGGCACCTGGATGGCCGTCATCAGCGAACCGTCGCGCAGCAGCAATGTGCTTTCGTTTTCCAGCCGCGCGTAGGGCAGGCGATCACCTGCACGGGCTTCCTTCCCGCTCCATGCGGCAGGTCCGATCCACTTGCTCATCGCAACGCTCTCTTCCGTTCAGGGTGCATAGCTGTTGCACCCCCAGCGTTTGTAATTTTTGACCCGCGGACACATCGAAACCTTGGTGATCCACAGGTCGAAAACCCGCGGTTCGCGCAGGCTCAGGAAATAACCCACTGCGTGAATGATGACCGGAACGGGGATGATCCAGAAGCTCTTGAGGATCAGAAAGGCGATTGTCGTCACCATCAGGTTGATGATGAAGAAATTCATCGTCACTCCGGCGAACATCTGCGGCCGTGTCAGCGCGCGATGGACGGGATGGCGGACGAGATCGGTCATGCCTGGCTCATCCCGCCGCGCTCTGGATGCCGGCGACGATCGTTGTCGCGCCGAAAAGAATGAACACGCCGATGATCACGGTCGCACCAAAACGCCAATTGATCCGCCCGGTCAGCATCATGAAACCGACTGCGGCAACGGCCATCACCGCGATCGCAGTGGCAACCGAGCCGAGCAGCGTACCCTGTAACCAGGCGAGCGCATTGACGACCGGCCCGGACCCTTGCGGGTCCGCTGCCTGCGTCTGCGCGAAAAGAGCAGTTGGCGATAAGAAGGCGGTCAGCGCTGTCAGTCGAACAAGCGAACCCATAAATCAATTTTCCTCCCGGGAATGATTGGCGAGGCGACCCATGATCGCCGCCACGTAAAGTCTTGTTTCGCGGATATTCGGAACGCCGCCTGCCGCATGCACGCGGCCCGGCCCGGCATTATAGGCGGCCAGTGCCCGTTCGAGATCGCCCTCAAAAGTGTCGAGCTGTTCGCGCAAATAGCGCGCACCTCCTTCGAGATTCTGATACGGATTATCCGGATCGACGCCGAGATCGCGCGCGGTTCCCGGCATCAATTGCGCCAGCCCGCGCGCGCCCGCATGGCTGACCGCGCCTTCGCGCCAGCGGCTTTCCTGCCACACCAGCGCTTCAATCAGACTGGGGCTGAGATCGAACCGGCGCGAAATGTCGTGGACGGTGGCCTGGTAGCCAGGCGGAATGCCGAGCGCGGTGAGAGCGGGATCGGAAACGACCGATTCCGGCACATGTCCAGTCAGCTCAGGGCTGACTTCGAATGCTGTTGGG
>SHLU01000073.1 GCA_004282995.1 Sphingomonadaceae bacterium | reverse complement strand
ACCATCTGCGCCACGTCCGCCAGCAGCGCCGGCACGTCGTAGACGATGCCATCCTTGATGGTCCACCGCACACCGCCGACTGTTTCGAGCGTGTTGGTTTGACGGTTCAGCCGCCTGTGACCTGTCCCGTACAACACCTTGAGATTGGCCAGCGGATTTTCGGGTACGATCACCAGGTCGGCCAGCTTGCCTTCGCGGATCATGCCGAAGGGCGGCTCCTCGCCCTTGGGATCATAAATCTCGCGCGCGCCGTTGATGGTGGCCGCCTGGATCACTTCCATCGGAGTCAGCCCGGCTTCGCGCAGCATTTCCAGTTCGGCGATATAGGCGAAACCCCAAGTCTGGTAGATATAGCCGGGATCCGAACCGGCGGTGACCCGGCCACCGGCATTCTTGAAATCTCGGGTGAGCGCAAACCACTTGGTGTAAAAGCGTTTCCACGCCGCCTCGTCCTCGCTCGACCAGTCATGGTAGTAACTTCCGTGATTGGTCAGGCTTGGGGCATAGAACGCCATCAGCGAGGGCAAAGTGTAGTCCTCGTGCCATTCCAGCGTGCGGGCCCGCATGACGTCGCGGCTGGCGGCGTAAATGTTGAAGGTCGGGCTGAGCGTGACCCCGCTTTCGACCAGGAAATCGACATATTCGTCCCATGCCTCGCTTCCCGGCCCGACCGCTTGCGCTTCCAGTCGCGCGACCCATGCAAAGCGCGATTGCTCGTCGAGGTAATTATAGTCGGCAGGGTAATCCGGGGTGGTTCGATTATCGAGCAGGCTTTCGAAATGGCCGTAGAAATGGGTGACGCCGTCCAGTCCCAGCTCAACCGCCTTGCGCGCATTGACCTGAGCCACTCCGCGTTGGCCGAGATGGGCGACAGTGCCCATCTTCTGCACCGTGGCCTCCTCGAGGATCGCGGCGAGGGTCGCCGGGTCTTCGGTATTGAACAGCTTGATCCCGTCATAACCGCGCAGTTTGGCCCAGCGCACCCAGTCGCGGCCCTGTGTGGGGGTCTTAACGGGACCGTTCGTCCAACTGCCGCCGGGAACCGTATATGCGAACAGGCGGGGCGCCGTGATGGTGTTGGCTGCGCTGCGGCGCTTTTGATCGAGCGATGGATCATCGGGGCCCCAGCCAAACCCCACCCCGCGCACGCTGGTCACTCCATGCGCCAACCAGAGTTTGAATCCATAGGACGGCTGCGGCGCCTTCTGCGGATCGCCATTATGCCCATGCACATCGACGAACCCAGGCAGGACGAACATGTCGTTTGCATCGATGATCCGGTCTGCTTTCATCGAACTTCCGCCGCGCGCGATGCGGGCAATCCGATTGCCTTCGACGAGGATGTCGACGGGTCCTTCCGCTGGTGCCCCAGTGCCGTCGATCATGGTCGCACCCTTGATCAACAGCGTCGAGTAAGGGCCTTCGCCTTCGCCGACAGGGCGATCGGGGACGCGCTCCATCATCTCTTGGGCGGCCGCCGGCATCCATGCAAACGCCACTAATGCCAAAATCACGGAACGAAAAATGCTCATGAATATTCCCCTGTTACGGCCTGCCTAACCCCCGGTGAGGGCGTTGAAAAGTACTGCGACCCGGTTCAGCCACGCTTCACCGGCGAACTGGAAGATCGCGGTGTTACTGGAGGAAGAAGATATGCGTATATTGCTGGCTCCCCTCGCATTGGCGGCGACCACGCTGCCATTCACTTCGAACCCGCTGGCTGCGGCCGAGGTTACCATCAACGCTACCAACCCGGTCGTCGAACTGAGTATCTATGAAGAGGTCGAGGTCGAGCCCGATATCGTGACAATCGGCGTAGGCGTGGTGACCGATGCGCCGACTGCGGTCGAAGCGTTGCGCCGCAATTCTGCGGAAATGCAGAAAGTCGTCGACCTGCTCAAGGCACGAGGCATCGCGGTACGCGATATCCAGACCTCGCGTATCAGCCTTGATGCCCAGTATGATTATGACCGTGAAAACCAGCAGCAGGTATTCCGCGCCTATCGCGCATCGAACCAGGTCAGCGTGAAGCTGCGCGAGATCAGGCGCGCTGGCGAATTGCTCGACGCATTGGTGAGCGCCGGAGCTACCGATATCCATGGGCCGAGCTTCTCGATTGAGGACGATACCGAGGCGAAAGCGGTTGCACGCAAACAGGCATTGGAGCGAGGGAAGGCCCAGGCGCAGGAATATGCGCGCTTTGCAGGCTATTCCGATGTTCGACTGCTGCAGGTGGGCGAATCAATCCGTGGACCGGGCGGACCGATCATGCAGGAAAAGGTCATGGTGTCTGCGGCGCGGATGGCAGATGCAAGCGCGGCACCGATTGAGCCCGGCATGGTCGGGACGGGCGTGAACCTGCAAATGACCTTCGAAATGGTGCGGTAAGGAGTCGTTCCAGCTGAATGGCGCAGAATTGCGCCATTCACGGCTTGTTCAATGGTTTGTGGGTAGTAATCGGATCGTGATGAAAAAAGTCCTCCCCACATTACTGGCCCTTGGTCTTGCTGCAGGCGGGTTGACCGTTTCGGCGGTTGCCCAGGATGGCAGTGCGCAGGGCGAGGCGCGCAAGGAAATGCGTGCCGGCAACGTTCTTCCATTGCGTGAGATCGAGCGCCGGGTCCTGCCGAGTATGCGCGGGGCCGAGTATCTTGGGCCGGCCTATGATTCTGCGGCGATGGCCTATCGTCTCAAATTTATCCGCGACGGCCGCGTCATGTTTGTCGATGTGGATGCCCGAACTGGCCGTATCCTGCGCCGGACCAGGTAAACAAGTCAGGGAGCTTACCCCGCGGTCCATTGACCTCGGGGCGCGTTTGCCGTCATTACGCCAAGCGCAACCAAAGGGGACCCCAACACGATGCGTATCCTGATTGTCGAGGACGAACCGACGCTCGGCCAACAGCTCAAGACCACGCTGGAACAGAATGGCTATGCGGTCGACCTTTCGACCGATGGCGAAGACGGACATTTTCTCGGTTCGACCGAGGATTATGACGCGGTCATCCTCGACCTCGGCCTGCCCGAGATCGACGGGCTGACCGTGCTCGGCATGTGGCGCAAGGAAGGTCGGGATTTTCCGGTGCTGGTGCTTACTGCGCGTGACAGCTGGTCCGACAAGGTTGCTGGTCTTGATGCGGGCGCTGACGACTACCTCGCCAAGCCGTTCCAGACAGAGGAACTGATCGCCCGTCTCCGCGCGTTGATTCGTCGTGCTTCGGGCAATACTTCGAGCGAGTTGACCGCTGGCGATGTCCGGCTCGACACCCGCTCGGGCAGGGTCTCGCTCAAGGGTGAGCCGGTCAAACTGACTGCGCAGGAATACAAGTTGCTGAGCTACCTGATGCACCACAAGGGCAAGGTGGTCAGCCGTACCGAGCTGATCGAACATATCTATGATCAGGATTTCGACCGCGATTCGAATACGATTGAGGTCTTTGTAACGCGCATCCGCAAGAAATTGGGTGCCGATGTGATAACAACGATACGTGGCCTCGGATACAGCCTCGACGATCCCGACGACAAGCCGCGGGCCTGACGCGTCCGGGGCCGGGCATGCGTCGCTGTCTGCGACGCATGGTACAGTTGCGCCCGGTGACGGCGCATTGACGGAGTGCGATCCGGCCGTCGAAGTGATCGAGCGCAGCCCCCATACGGGCAGCCTTTCGCGTCGGATGATGCTCATTTCAGCGGCATGGATTTTTGTCCTTCTGCTCGGCGGCGGGATAGCGCTGGATCGCACCCTGCGCGCACTGGTCGAGAACAATTTTGACGAGCAACTCGAATATGTGCAGACCGCGCTCTTATCCTCCGCCGAGATAGGGCCTGATGGTGAGGTTTTGTTGTACCGCCCACTTGGCGATCAGCGTTTTCTTGAACCCAACAGCGGCGTGTATTGGCAGATCAGCGGTACGAGGCACGAGCCGTTTCCAAGCCGCAGCCTTTGGGACCGCACCTTGCAGGTCGAAGGCGACCACGTAGACGATGATCCGCATTTCTACGACAGCAATCAGTTCGCGGGCGAGCCACTGCGGGTAGTAGAACGATCGGTCATATTGCCAGGCAGCGAGACGCGCTGGACCTTCACCGTTGCTTCGGCGCGCGGCGAACTGGACGCGCAGATCGCGCGCATTCGTTCGATCCTGTTCTGGAGCTTCGTAGCGCTGGCGGTCGGTCTGCTCGTCCTGGCTGCGCTGCAGAGTTACTACGGACTGCGCCCGCTGCGGCGTGTACGACTGGCAATCCAGCATATCCGTTCGACTGGCAGCAATCGCGTGTCCGATCCTTTGCCGCTTGAAGTGCAGCCGCTGGTGGAGGAACTCAATGCGCTGCTCGCCCACTCCGAAAAGCAGGCAGAGGAAGCGCGCACCCATGCGGGCAACCTCGCCCACGCGCTCAAAACTCCGCTGACCGTGTTGACCAATGCTGCCACGGCAAAGGACCCGAAGCTGGCCGATTTGGTGTTTCGTGAAACCAAGTCGATGCAGCGCCATGTCGACCACCATCTCGCCCGCGCACGTGCGGTTGGAAGACGGTCTTCGGGGCTCTCGCGGGCTGAAGTGTGGCCGAGCGCCGGATCGGTGTTGAGGGCGATTACCCGAATTTACGAGCACACCCGCCTGGACCTCGATGGCAACAGAGAAGCGACGGTAGCGATCGAACGGCAGGATCTCGACGAAATCCTTGGCAATCTGATCGAGAATGCCGCCAAATATGGCGGTGGCAGCGTGTTTGTCACTATCGATGCGGAACGCGAGCGGGACGAGTGTGTCATCTGGATCGAAGATGATGGAATCGGCATTCCCGAAGAAGAACGCGAACGAATTTTTGATCGCGGCGCTCGGCTCGATACCGTCAAACCTGGCACTGGGCTCGGCCTCGCCATTGTGCGCGATGTGGCCGAGATTTACGGTGGCCGCGTCGAGCTTGATGAAAGCGAGGATCTGGGCGGCCTGTTGGTCAAGCTGATCCTGCCTCGGGCCGCGCAGCGATCTCCGGATAGCTAGCTCTTCAAGAGACCGGTGCGAATCGTTTCCCGTGATCTTTTACAGATAACAAAAGAAAAGGGGCCGGGAAAACCCGACCCCTCAATTCTTTTCTTGCCGATTGGCTTAAGCGCTAACCGGGCTCTCGTCGCCGGCTAGGATGCCGATGAAGAGTGCCAGAACGGCGAAACCTGCGAGGATACCGCCAGCGCCAGCGCCGCCGTTGTCGCTTTCGCTAACAACCGGAGCAGCAACACGGCTCATGTCAGCCTTTGCGGCCATCGGTGCAACGGCCAGCGTTAGTGCGGCCGCAGCTGCGGCAATTTTGCCCATTTTCATCTTGTATTCTCCGTCCCGAATAATGGTTTGAAAATCCAGATTTTCTCTAGAGGAGGGAATCGAACGACGCAACCTACGAAATTGCCATGACTATTGACTGCAAAAAGGGTGCGGCGAAAATAACACAGTCGCTGCGATGAGAAGTCCTTGATCGGCTTGCAGTTACCTTGAGCTGGACAAGAGGATCGAGCGATGGTCGCCGTCCGGCGATTAGGATGCGTCGTCGCGTGCCTGTTCGTGATGGCGGATCACTTCATCGATGATGAAGCGGAGGAACTTCTCGGAAAATTCCGGATCGAGATGGGCCTCCTCAGCCAGCTTGCGCAAGCGTCCGATTTGTCGCTGCTCGCGATCCGGATCGGCAGGCGGCAAGGATGCCGTCGCCTTGTACTGGCCCACCGCCTGGGTGATTCGAAATCTTTCTGCCAGCATGTGGATCAGGGCGGCGTCGATATTGTCGATCGACAGCCGATACCCGGCCAGGATCCGATCGTCATCTTCACTCGGCTGTTCGGAATGGAGACTGCTTTCACTCGTCATGGACATGAAGCTAGCAGCAATTGCTCCCTTGCCAAGCGCCAGCGTGAAGCGCATGGGGTGCCCCGCTATGAGCGCCGACATCATACCCCTGTCACGGCGAGAGGACGACGGCCCGCCGACGCTCGAGCCCATGCTGCGACTGACCGCTGCCGGTATGAACGCGGTCAACTCAGTTATCCTCGACCGGATGCAGAGCGAAATTCCGCTTATCCCACGTCTCGCCGGCCATCTGATTTCAGGTGGCGGAAAACGGCTTCGACCGATGCTCACTCTCGCCAGTGCCGAACTGGTGGGTTACCAGGGCAACCGTCATCATAGGCTAGCGGCCGCCGTAGAGTTTATTCATACCGCCACGCTTCTTCATGATGATGTTGTCGACGGTTCGGAAATGCGTCGGGGCAAGGCGGCGGCCAATATCATTTTCGGCAATCCGGCGACTGTGCTGGTGGGCGATTTCCTTTTCAGCCGTTCGTTCGAACTGATGACCGAAGACGGCAGCCTCAAGGTGCTCAAGATCCTGTCGGGCGCCAGCGCCATCATTGCCGAGGGCGAGGTCGCGCAGTTGAGCGCCCAGCGCAAGGTCGAGACCAGCGAGGAACGCTATCTCGACATCATCGGCGCCAAGACCGCCGCGTTGTTCGCCGCCGCCAGCCGCATTGCGGCAGTGGTGGGCGAATGCGACGAGGCGCAGGAAAAGGCGCTCGACGATTATGGCCGTAATCTCGGGATTGCCTTCCAGTTGGTCGATGATGCCATCGATTACGATTCCGACGAAGCCGAAATGGGCAAGGACCGGGGTGACGATTTCCGCGAGGGCAAGATGACCTTGCCTGTGATACTCGCCTATGCCCGGGGTGACGAGGAAGAGCGGGCCTTCTGGAAAGGAGCGATTAGCGGCCACCGGAATTCCGATGACGATCTCGCTCATGCGGTGGCCTTGATCGAAAAACGCGGCGCGGTTGAGGATACGCGAGAGCGCGCCCGCCATTTCGCCCAGCGCGCGATCGACGCAATATCCATTTTTCCTGACAGCAAGGCCCGACAGGCAATGGCGGAAGCGGCCCTGTTCGCGGTCGCGCGGGGCTATTGAGC
Organism: Sphingomonadaceae bacterium; assembly: GCA_004282995.1. GTDB lineage: Bacteria > Pseudomonadota > Alphaproteobacteria > Sphingomonadales > Sphingomonadaceae > Parerythrobacter. The sequence goes on along the minus strand of SHLU01000073.1, from coordinate 2,862 downwards.
GGGTCCAGCCAAAATCGACTACCGGTCCACGAAGTCCTGCCCCAATTGCGCGCGGCGCTGGCGGCGGGATCGTCAGCCGTGCTCATCGCGCCTCCTGGCGCGGGCAAGACTACAGCCGTCGCTCCGGAATTGCTTCAGGAAGGCTGGTGTAAAGGGCAAATCCTGCTTCTCAGCCCTCGCCGTATAGCCGCACGGGCTGCTGCCGAGCGCATGGCCGAATTGCTGGGCGAGAAAGCCGGAGAGACCATCGGCTATCTGACGCGGCTCGACAGCAAAACGTCCACGCGCACTCGCATAGTGGTCATGACCGAAGCGATTTTCGTGAACAGGATCGTGGAAGATCCCGAACTCGAAGGCGTCAGCGCGATAATGTTTGACGAGGCGCATGAACGCCACCTCGATAGCGATCTGGGCCTGGCTCTCGCGATCGAGTGCCAGCAGATTTTACGTGAAGATCTGCGCTTGCTGGTAATGTCTGCAACGATCGATGGAGCGCGATTCGCGCAAGCCTTGGGGGAGGGTGCGCCAGTCATCGAAAGCTCCGGCAAGAGTTTTCCGCTGCGGATCGAATGGTACGGGAGCAATCCGGCAGTCCGGGTCGAAGACCATGTTGCAGATGCCATTGCTAGCGCATGGCGCGCTGAGGAAGGTGACATACTCGCTTTTCTGCCAGGCGTTGGGGAAATCGCTCGCGTTCAGGAGCGTATCGAGCAGCGCCTGAAAGGTGCAGTGGTCCTGCCGCTTCACGGACAGGTTCAACCGCAAGCGCAGAGAGAGGCGATCCGGCGTGATCGGGAAGGCCGGCGACGGATTGTTCTTGCCACAGCCATTGCGGAAACTTCCCTGACGCTCGACGGCGTGCGCATTGTGGTCGACAGCGGCCTGACACGAAGAGCAGAATTCGACCGCGCCGCTGGAACAACCCACTTGGTGACCAGGAGAGCAAGCCAGGCCTCAGCAGCGCAACGCGCAGGGCGAGCCGCAAGGCAATTCCCCGGCGTCGCCTATCGCCTGTGGGAGGAAGGAGGACATGCCGGTCGCCCGCAATTCGATCCGCCAGAAATCGAGACCAGCGATCTCGCACCGCTGCTGTTGGCGCTGGGTCGATGGGGTACGAATGATCCGCTTGGACTCGCCTGGCTTGATCCGCCGCCAGCGCCCTCGATCGCTTCGGCGCGAACGCGACTGCAGGTAATCGGTGCGCTCGATGCGGAGGGACGCATCACGGATTGGGGCCGCAAGATCGCCGTCCTTCCGCTTGCGCCAGAGTGGGCGGGCGCCGTTCTGGCCGGTGTCAGGATGGGGCAGGGCGCATCTGTCGCGCGGCTGGCATTGCTGGTCCAGGAAAGGGGCCTTGGAGGTCGCAGTGAAGACCTGCTCGCGCGGCTCGACCGCTGGAACCGGGATGGTTCGCGGCGTGCCGAAGCCAGCCGGAAGCTCGCCGCAGGGTGGGCCGCCAAGGCTGCGCGGCTGGTTGCGAGAAAGGCGGACGGCCGGGACGAGCCGGTAACTGCGCTCGCGCAATCCATGCCCGACCGGATCGCCCGAAGGCGCGATGCGAGCGGCGAGCAGTGGCTCTCCGCCGGAGGGCGCGGCTATCAACTCGATCCCACCTCACCTCTGGCGCGAGGCGAATGGATGGTCATTGCCGATGCGCAAGGGCAAGCCAAGGGGGCACGAATTACTGCTGGCGTTTCATTGGAGCGGGCCTTGTTGGACGGGGCGCTAAGCGAGCTAGTAGAAGCGCGCTCGACACTCGATTGGAATATGCGTGAGCGTCGGGTCGAGGCGCGGATCGAGCGTCGGATCGGTGCTATCACATTGGCCAGCGGCCCCGATCCGAAACCCGATGTCGATGCCATGCGCGAACTGCTGGTTTCGACCTGCCTCGGCGAGCTTGATCGCCATGTTCCGCACGAGCTTTTGGCGCGTGGTCGCTTTGCAGGAATCGAGGCACTTTCAATCGATGCGTTGGCTAGCAATTCTGGCGCGTGGCTCGCGCCCCTGCTCGAAGGCAAGCGCTCTTTGGATCTCGAGCCGGGCCAGGTCGCCGATGCAATCCTGGGCCAGCTGGACTGGAATGACCGTCAGCTTCTGGATCAACGCGCCCCGCGTCGATTTATCTCGCCTGCGGGAACATCGCACCCGATCAAATATGGTGGCGACGATGCACCCAGCGTCGAAGTGCGGGTGCAGGCATTGTTCGGATTGGATGTCCAACCAATGGTCGGCGACGCGCCGCTGCTACTCAAGCTGACCAGTCCTGCAGGTCGGCCGATCCAGGCAACGCGCGACTTGCCGGGCTTCTGGCGCGGCAGTTGGCGGGATGTCGCGAAGGATATGAAGGGCCGCTATCCGCGCCATCGCTGGCCTGACGAACCATGGACCGAAAAGCCCAGCCTCAAAACCAAGAATGCCTTTGCAAAGGGCGCGCGCTGAAGTATCGGGCCTGGCATGGCAGCCCGTATCTACCAGCGACCGAAAAACGTGATGCAGTCCGGCAAGGCGCGGACTGATGAGTGGGTGCTCGAATTCGAGCAGTCCGAGGCGCGCAAGCCTGATCCTCTGATGGGTTGGACCGGAAGCGGCGATACCCAGGCGCAGGTCACGTTGACTTTCCCCGACAAAGAAGCGGCCAAGGCCTATGCCGAGAAATACGGCATTTCCGCACGCGTCCACGCAACGCCGCCCAAGACTCTCAAGCTGCAGGCTTACGCCGACAATTTCCGCTGACGCACGCAATTAATTGCGGTTGAAAATGTGTCGGTTCGCAGCCATATGGCGCTCCGGGAGTCGGGTGGACGTTAGCGTTCGCTCACCGGGTCAGGTCCGGAAGGAAGCAGCCCAGGTGAATTGCGGCGG
>SHLU01000072.1 GCA_004282995.1 Sphingomonadaceae bacterium | reverse complement strand
CGCGCAAGCTGCCGGGATCGAGCCGCGCAGCGATCGCCTTCCGATCCAGATGACGACCGCCAATGGCACGGTGCAGGTTCCGCTGGCCACCATCCAGGAACTGCGATTCGGCAATGTCGCCGCACGCGGTCTCGATACAGTCATCGCGCCCAATCTTGGCGAGACCAATGTTATCGGTATGAACTTGCTCAGCCGGCTGGCCGAGTGGCGCGTGCGCGACGGGGTCTTGATTCTGGTGCCCAACCACCCGCAACCTGCGGTGGAATGGTCCGAGGATCCTGTTCGCTAAGCCACTCAGATTCTATCGGAATCGTGAAAAATTGGCTGGGGTGGCAGGGATCGAACCTGCGAATGCCGATACCAAAAACCGGTGCCTTACCACTTGGCTACACCCCAGCACTGGGCGCGCTCTATAGCGCCTTCATTGGCGTTGTGAAGGGGCTGCGGATGCGCGCCTGTCCAACCGGCTAGAGCGCCTTGCCCTCGAAATCGGTCCGTGCGTGGCGTTCCGGCAGTTGTTCGTCATCTTCTCCCCAGGTCTTGTTGACCATCCGCGCCCGCTTGACCGCAGGCCGGGCATAGATTTCGTGTACCCAGCGCGCGACGTTTTCATATTCGTGGATCGAGAGAAACTTGGTCGCCTCGTTATAGATATGTCCGGTCACAAAGGGCGCATACCAGGGGAACAGCGCCATGTCGGCGATGGTGTATTCGTCGCCTGCCAGGAACTGCGCCTCGCCCAGCCGTTGGTCTGCAACGTCGAACAGGCGCTTGGTTTCCATGGCGTAGCGGTTGATTGGATATTCGTATTTCTCCGGCGCGTAGGCATAGAAATGGCCGAAACCGCCGCCAATGAACGGTCCGCTACCCACCTGCCAGAAAAGCCAGCTGAGCATTTCCGCGCGAACCTCCGGCTGGCCGAGGAAAGCACCGAATTTCTCCGCCACATGCAGCAGGATCGCCCCGCTTTCGAAAACCCGAATCGGTTTCTTGCCTGTATGGTCGACCAGCGCCGGGATCTTGGAATTTGGATTGATCGCGACGAAGCCGCTGGTGAACTGTTCGCCTTCGCCGATATTGATCAGCCAGGCATCGTAATCGAGATCGTGTCCGGCCTCGATCAACTCTTCGAAGATGAGGTTGGCCTTCACCCCATTGGGCGTTGCCAGCGAATAAAGCTGGAATGGATGTTTGCCGCGCGGCAGTTCCTTTTCCACCTGCGCTCCGGCAGTGGGCCGATTGATGCTGGCAAACCGCCCGCCGCTTTCGGCATCAAAAGTCCAGACTTCGGGCGGTGTATAGGTCGGGTCGGCCATTCATGCGCTCCTGTAGCAGGCGGTGCTGTATCGTGTCGGCTTGGTGACTGCATGGCGGACCGATGGCAAGTGGCGAGCGAATTATACATGCCTGCCTGGGGAACTGGTCCGCGTCACCGAAGGTTTGTGATCCATGGCCTCACACCCTGCCGATCTGATTTACGTTGACGACAGCCTGCCCGGCATCAGCCGCAAGCGGGCCGGCAACGGGTGGGCTTACTATGATCCCAAGGGTCAACTGATCCGCGATGCGCGAGAGCGCGAGCGGCTCAACGCCGTCGCCCTTCCGCCAGCCTATCGCGACGCGTGGTTCTGTCCGGCCCCCAACGGTCATATCCTCGCCACCGGATATGACGACAAGGGCCGCAAGCAGTATCGCTACCACCCCGATTTTCGTACCTATCGCGAAGGCGAGAAATTCGACCGTTGTCTGGCCTTTGGCGAACTGCTGCCATTGATGCGCCAACGGGTGGAGGAGGACATCATTGGCGACACGCCCACCCGCGAACGGGTTTTGGCTGCCGTGGTGCGCCTGCTCGACCTGGGGTTCGTGCGGATTGGTAACGAGACTTACAAGAAGAAGAACAAGAGTTTCGGGGCCTCGACCCTGCGCGACCGCCACGCCCGCATCGAAGGCAGCACAGTGCATATCAGCTTCGTCGGCAAAGGCGGCAAGGAACGCGAGCTGACGCTGGTAGACGAGGAACTGGCGCGGGCTGTGCAGGATGCACGCGACGTGCCGGGCCAGCACTTGTTCCAGTACTACGATGCGGACGGAAAACGCTGCCCGATCGGCAGCGGCGACGTCAACGACTACCTGCGAGAGACTATGGGCGAGGACTTCTCGGCCAAGAATTTTCGGACCTGGCATGCCAGCGTGCTGGCCTTTGCAAGATTGTGCGACGCCGAAGGGGAACCGACCATGACAGCCCTGCTGGACGAGGTTTCGGACCAACTCGGCAATACGCCCGCCATTGCCCGCAAGAGCTATATCCACCCGGCCGTGATCGATATATTTTCGCGTGAAGATGGGTTCGAAAACTGGCGCAGCGGATTGCGGCTGCCGCGCAAGACCAAATACCTGACCCGCCACGAACGCGGCCTGATCGCATTGTTGCAGGAGGCCCCCGCAGCACAGGAATTGCTGGCCGCGTGAGCGAGACGCTCGAGCATATCCTCCCGGAGAAGATCGAGTGCCTGGCGCACGCCCTGCTTGCCAATGCCGATCGACACAATTTGGCGCTGGCAACGGCGGAAAGCTGCACCGGTGGTCTGTTGGCAGCGCTCCTGACCGATGTTGAAGGATTGTCGCACGTTTTCGAACGCGGTTTTGTCACCTATTCGGACCAGGCCAAGTGTGACCTGCTAGACATAGCGCAATCGATGGTCGACGACTGCGGCGCGGTCAGCCGCGAAGTGGCGGTGGCAATGGCAAAGGGCGCGAAGGAACGGTCGCGCGCCGATATCGCAGTCTCGATCACCGGTTTTGCTGGCCCGGCCGGAGAGGATGATGAGGAAGGGTTGGTTCACTTCGCTTGCATCGACCGGAATGGTCGTTGCGTCCACGCCGAAAGGCATTTCGGTGCCATCGGCCGCAACGGTGTTCGCATCGCCGCGCTTGAAACCGCGCTGACAATGATGAACAACGCCATCCCAGATGGCTGACCGTTCCAACTTCTACGATCTCGCTTGCCACGGATTCGTGCGCGTGGCGACGGCAACGCCGGCGGTACGCACTGCCGATGTCGCATTCAACCGCGACGGCATATTGGCCGAGGCGCGCAAGGCACACGAGGCGAGGGTAGACCTGGTGGTTTATCCCGAACTGTGCGTTTCGTCCTACGCCATTGACGATCTGCACCTGCAAGGTGCGATGATCGATGCTGTCGAGCAGGCCATCGCGGATATTGCGGCTGCTACCAGCGACTTGTCTCCCGTGCTGATTATCGGTGCTCCGCTGCGGCGGAACGGCAAGCTGTACAATTGCGCGCTTGCGGTCGCAGATGGTGCTGTGCTGGGCGTCGTGCCCAAGAGCTTCCTGCCCAATTACCGCGAGTTCTACGAAAAGCGCTGGTTTACTCCGGGACGCGATTGCCAGGACCTTGAGATCAATGTCGCTGGCGAAGAAGTGCCGTTCGGCACTGACTTGATATTCTCGGCCGCGAGTTTGCCGGGCTTCACCTTCGGCATGGAGATTTGCGAGGATTTCTGGGCTCCTAATCCGCCCGGCACAATGGCTGCGCTGGCCGGGGCAACGATTCTGGCCAATCTTTCCGCCAGTCCGATCACCATCGGCCGGGCCGATGATCGCCATCTGCATTGTCGCTCGATGTCCTCGCGTGCGATCTGCGCCTACGCCTATTCGGCCAGCGGGCACGGCGAGAGCACCACCGACCTGGCGTGGGACGGGCAGGGGGTGATTTACGAGATGGGTGACCTCTTGGCCGAGAGCGAACGCTTCGACCGTAAGGGCGAATTGTGCATCGTCGACATCGATACCGACCGCATCATTGCCGAGCGGTTGCGCAATCATACTTTCACCGATGCTGCCGACTTCGAGGGTCGGCCCGAGGACTGGTATCGCACAGTCATCTTCGACCACCGCGCGATAGCTGGCGAGGACGCGGGCGACCGGGGCCTTAACCGCCCTATCCGTCGCTTCCCTTTCGTCCCCAACCGGCAGGACAAGCTCGACCAGGATGCCTACGAGGCGTTCAACATCCAGGTGGATGCGCTGATGCGGCGCTTCCAGGCGACCAGCGGCGAATCGATGGTGATCGGCATTTCGGGCGGTCTCGATTCGACCCATGCCCTGATCGTCGCGGCGAAAGTATGCGACAAACTGGGCCTGCCGCGCAGCACTATCCGCGGATACACGATGCCCGGCTTCGGGACCTCGGAAGGGACAAAATCCAACGCCTGGCGGCTGATGAAAGCGATGCAGATCACCGCCGAAGAGATTGATATCAAGCCCAGTGCGCGGACCATGCTGAAAAATATCGGCCATGCCTTTGCCGATGGCGAACCGGTTTACGACACCACTTTCGAAAACGTGCAGGCCGGCCTGCGGACCGATTACCTGTTCCGCCTCGCTGGACAGCACAAGGGTTTCGTCATCGGGACTGGCGACCTGTCCGAACTTGCGTTGGGCTGGTGCACCTATGGCGTGGGCGACCAGATGAGCCACTACGGCGTCAATGCCGGCGTTCCCAAGACGCTGATCCAGTATTTGATCCGCTGGGCCATCGACACCGAGCAATTCGTGCCCGCCGCGAGCGAGGTGCTCGCCGCTATTCTCGATACTGAAATCTCGCCCGAACTGATCCCTGCTGGCGAGGATGGCGAGATTCAGAGCACCGAAGGCACGATCGGCCCATACGAGCTCAACGATTTCTTCCTCCACCATATCGTGCGGTTCGGGCAGAAGCCTTCCAAGGTCGCATTCCTTGCCTGGCATGCATGGAAAGATGCCGACGCGGGATCGTGGCCGGCGGGTTTTCCGCAAGATCGCCGCAACGCCTACGACCTCGCCACGATCCGCAAGTGGCTGGAGAAATTCCTTTGGCGTTTCTTCCAGTTCAGCCAGTTCAAGCGCAGCGCATTGCCCAACGGGCCGAAGGTTTCGAGCGGCGGAGCGTTGAGCCCGCGCGGAGACTGGCGCGCGCCGAGCGATGCTGTGGCCGATGTCTGGCTGGCAGAATTGCGCGATAACGTACCGGAAAACTGATTACCCATGCGCCTAGCGGCGCCGTTAGAATTCAAGGGCAATGTCCGACGACGAGCGTGCTCGCGGCCGCGCCATGACGTTCGGCAGGCAGTCGACTGGCATCTCAGGTGCAACGGCAATCTGTGGTTTCGTGATCTGGAACCGGTGGGTTAGGCCGCCAGCCTTTCGACATGCTCGTGGGCGGCGGCAATCTTCTCTTCGCCGCCTTGGCCCATGATGCCGTCAGCCGCAACGATCTCGACATCAGTGATACCCAGGAAGCCAAGGAAAAAGGTCAGCCACGGGGTCATGAAGTCCATTGCGCTGCCCACCGGGGTGCCGCCCGAAGCGACGGCGAGATAGGCTTTCTTGCCCGTCAGCAGTCCCTCTGGACCATCGGCGGCATAGCGGAAGGTGGTCCCGGCGCGGGCGACCAGGTCGGCCCAGGCCTTTACCGTGGCGGGAACCGAGAAATTGTAGATCGGCACACCGAGCACAATGGTGTCGGCAGCCTTCAGTTCCTCGATCAGTTCATCGGCAATGGCGGCCAATTCCGTTTGCGCTGCGTCGCGGTCACTGCGCGGCGCAAGATTGGCCGCAAAGCGCGCTTCATCGACGAACGGCAGATTGTTCTGGGCCAGATCACGGGTGATGATCCGCGTGTCCGGGCCGGCAAGTCGCTCGACGAGCGTGGTGGAGAGGCTGCGTGTAACCGAGTGGTCGGCGGGGCGGATACTGGCAGTGATGTGAAGGATCGTGGACATGGGGGTCTCCTTTCTGAGCAGATCAGGCGGCGTCGACGAGGACAAGTTCGCTGTCCTCGATGGCGGTGATCGTGATGGCGCCGACGTGGGTAATGGCGACACCGTCGCGGGCGTTGGCCCGCACCTCTTGCTCGCCATCGCCGACTTTGACCGTGCCGGTGGCCGGGACGAGGTAGAGGTGGCGCGAAGGCTGGGCGGGGTTGTAAGTAATGCTCTCTCCGGCTTTCACCGTGGCACCGAGGACCCGGGCATCGGCACGGATGGGTAGCGCATCATCGTCATTGGAAGCGCCGCTTGCGAGCGGGACGAAACTGCCCGACCGGTCATCCTTGGGGAACTTGCGCGCACCCCATCCGGGTTCGCCGCCGCGTTCGTCGGGGATGATCCAGATCTGGAACAGTGTGGTCGCTTTGTCTTCACGGTTGAATTCGGAATGGCGTACGCCGTTGCCGGCGCTCATCACCTGCACGTCGCCTGCTTCGGTACGGCCTTCATTGCCCATGCTGTCGCGATGGGTGATGGCCCCGGTGCGGACATAGGTGATGATCTCCATGTCGCTGTGCGGATGGGTGGGAAAGCCGGTGCCCGGCGCAATGGTATCGTCGTTCCAGACGCGCAGCGCGCCCCAGTTGACCCGTGCATCGTCATGATAGTCGGCAAAGGAAAAATGGTGGTGCGCATCAAGCCAGCCGTGTTTGGCGGAGCCGAGGCTGGCGAAAGGTCGTAGCTCGATCATTGAACGTCTCCTGGGGGCTGGATTGCTTCCTGTGTGGTGGAGATAGCGCTTGCAGTTTGGTCGGATAAGTAAGATAAAGCACAGCAAGATGTTCAGAAAATCAGAATAGTGAAAGTTGGCGAGCCGACTCTCGATCAGTTGCGGATATTCCTTTCGGTCGAGGAAGAAGGCAGTTTTGGCGGAGCGGCACGGCGCATGGGTCGTGCGGTCTCGGCCATCAGCTACGGCATAGCGCAGATGGAGGCGCAACTAGGCGTATCGCTGTTCGAACGTGAAGGCTCGCGCAGGCCTGTCCTCACGGATGCCGGGCAAGGGCTGCTTCCCGAAGCGCGCGCGATAACCGATCGCGCCGACGCGCTGCTGGCCAAGACGCGCAGCTTGCACGCAGGTCTGGAGAGCGAAGTCTCGCTGGTAGTCGATGTGATGGTGACCGCCGAAGCCACTGCCAATGTGTTGCGCGAATTTCGCGACATGTTCCCGACCGTTTCGTTGCGCCTGCAGGTCGAGGGGCTGGGGGCGGTGGCAGCCTGCCTGCTTGATGGGCGGGCGCAGCTCGCCATCGGCGGCCCCGTAATGGGCGACCACGAAGACCTGGAACGCCAGGTGGTGGGCGAAGTCGAACTGATCCCCGGCGCCGCACCCGATCACCCGATGGCGCAGGCGAAAATCGCTCCGGGCGCGAGCCGGGAACATCTCCAACTCGTCCTCACCGACCGTTCGACCCTGACCGAGGGCCGCGAATTCTCGGTGCTCAGTCCGCTCAACTGGCGGCTTGGCGACCTGGGGGCCAAGCACGCGCTGCTCAAGCAGGGGATCGGCTGGGGCAACATGCCGCGCCCGATGGTGGCAGAAGACTTGGCCAGCGGTGCGCTGGTCCGGCTGAGTTTGCCTGAAGGTCCCGGCGCCGATTACGTGCTCAGCGCGATTTGGCGGCGCGATGCGCGGCCCGGTCCGGCTACCAGCTGGCTGATCGACACTTTTCGTGAGCGACTGGCACAGTGTCCGGGCTAGTCGTCGCCCTCGGGCGGAAACTCCGCCCCGACATGGGTTGAGCCGCGTTTTCTCGCCAGTTCCTCCTGCCGCTGTCGTTCGCGGTAACGGGCGCGCTGCGCCTCGTCGCGTTCATTGATGCAGGCAGGGCAACTTACGCCCTCGACATAGTCGGGTGAGGCCTGGTCCTCCACGCTGACCGGGCGACGGCACGCGCGGCACAGCGCGTGGGTGCCCGGCTCCAGCCTGTGCGTGACGGTCACCCGTTCGTCAAAGACGAAGCATTCGCCGTCCCACAGCGTCTCGTCAGCAGGTACATCCTCGAGATACTTCAGGATGCCGCCCTTGAGGTGGAAGACATCCTCGATACCTTCCAGGCGCAGGAAACTGGTCGATTTCTCGCAGCGGATTCCACCGGTGCAGAACATTGCCACCTTCTTCTTGCCGTCGAGCAATTCTTCGCGGTGCTCGCGAAACCACTCGGGAAACTCACGGAAACTCTTTGTATGTGGATCGATCGCGCCGCGGAAGGTGCCGGCGGCGACTTCGTAATCGTTGCGGGTGTCTATCACCAGCGTGTCGGGATCGCTGATCAGCGCATTCCAGTCATGCGGATCGACATAATGCCCAACCGAGAGCTTGGGATCGATCTCGGGTTCGCCCATGGTCACGATCTCGCGTTTCAGCCGCACTTTCATCCGGTGGAACGGCGGCGCGTCGGCACCTGAAAACTTGACCTCAAGGTTGGCGCATCCCGGCAGCTTGCGAATTGTGCCGAGCACCGCGCCGACGCCGTTGCGGCTGCCCGCAATCGTCCCGTTTATCCCCTCGCGCGCCAACAGCAGCGTGCCCTTGATCCCCGCTTCTTCGCAGGCCGCCAGCAATGGCCCGCGCAGCGCGGAGGGGTCTTCGAAGCGCGTGAACTGATAGAGCGCGGCGACGGTGATGGGCGCGCGGGTCGTCATGATCAGTCCAGCATCATCACCCAACCATGGGTGTCGGCGACCTTGCCGGTCTGGATGCCGACCAGTTTTTCGCGCAGCTTGCTGGTGATCTGGCCGATGCCGCCCGAGCCAATCGTGAACTCGCCATCCGGGCTGGCCACGGTGCCGACCGGGGTGACGACCGCAGCAGTGCCGCAGGCCATGGTCTCGACCAGCGTGCCATTGGTCGCATCTTCGCGCCACTGGTCGAGGCTGTAGAGTTCCTCGCGCACAGTAAGGCCTTCTTCGCGCAGCAAGGCGATCAAGCTGTCGCGGGTAATGCCGGGCAAAATCGTTCCGGTCAGTGGCGGGGTGATGACGGTGCCGTCGTCATAGACGAAGAACAGGTTCATGCCGCCCAGTTCCTCGACCCACTTGCGCTCGACCGCGTCGAGGAACACGACCTGGTCGCAGCCATGGGCAATCCCTTGCGCCTGCGGCACGAGGCTGGCGGCGTAATTCCCGCCGGTCTTTGCCGCACCGGTACCACCGGGCGCAGCACGGACATAATCCTGGCTGACCCAGATTTTCACCGCTTCGTGGCCGGACTTGAAATATCCGCCCACGGGCGAGGCGATCAGCATGTACTTGTACTGCTTGGCCGGACGCACACCGAGGAAGGCTTCGCTCGCGAACATGAAGGGCCGCAGATACAATGCGCCACCCGGGATCGAAGGCACCCAGGCACGATCCGCCGCGACAAGTTGCCGGATCGATTCGAGAAAAAGTTTCTCGGGAAGCGATGGCATCGCCATCCGCTCGGCACTCTTGTTGAAACGGCGTGCGTTTTGCTCGGGCCTGAACAGCGCCAGCTCTTCTCCGGTCTCGCCATAGCGATAGGCTTTCATGCCTTCGAAGATTTCCTGGGCGTAATGCAGCACGCTGGCTGCGGGATCGAGGGTGATCGGACCGCGCGGGCCAATCGTGGCGGAGTACCAGCCGCCTTTCGCCTCGTCATATTCGATCGTCACCATGTGATCGGTGAACAGCGTTCCGAACCCGGGATCGGCCAAAGCCGCATCGCGCTCGTCAGAGGGAACCGGGGCGGGGTGGGTGATATGCTCGAAATCCATGCCCGCGCGGGTAAAGCGAGTGGGCGCGGAGGGCAAGATGGAGTCTGTGTTCTGCCGCAGCCCCCCAAATGAGAAAGGCGACCCTGCCCGTCGGAGGATCGCCTTTCGCATGGTCAGCGGTCGGAAGCGCCGCTCACGTAGCCTTACTCAGCAGGAAAATTACCGAATATGCTCCGTAGGGATCTTCACCGACCTCGCTACTGAACCATGAGACATCGGATCACCTCCTTTCAAGCTTTGAAGCTAGACCCAAGCCGTTTCACCGGGGGCCAAGTACCGCGTGCGCCGCCGAACTCGAGTGACAATCTGAGTCA
>SHLU01000071.1 GCA_004282995.1 Sphingomonadaceae bacterium | reverse complement strand
GCCAGGGGTAAGGTTGCGTACCAGTCGCATGGTCCCGGTGTGGCAGAAGCGGCAATTGAGCGTGCAACCGACCTGGCTCGACACGCACAAGGTGCCACGATCGGCATCAGGAATGAAAACCATCTCGAAATCGTGGCCGTCATCAGTCTGAAGCAACCACTTGCGGGTGCCGTCGGACGAATGCTGCGCCTCGATCACGTTTGGCCGTCCGACTACAAAGCGTTCGGAAAGCCACGGGCGCATCGTCTTGGCAATATCGGTCATCGCGTCGAAATCGGTTACGCCGCGGTGATAGAGCCAGTGATAGACTTGCTTGCTGCGCAGCTTGGCCTGACGTGCATCCAGCCCAGCCTGTTCGAACAACTCGCAGATCCGAGGGCGGGGCAGTCCGAGAAGGTCGATACGGCCGTCGGCGCGCGGAGTGATTTCGCGCGCAACGGGAACGGGATCCACCTGTCCGGGGATCGACATGAGAGGCGTTTCGGTCATGGAGGCGGCGCATATAGGGGCTTCTGCTCGCAGAATCCAGCAAGCGCTAATGGCGGGCGGAATCCTGCGGCATGCCATCCGGTTCTGTTCCCGGATCTCGTCGCAAAAGCATCTCGCTCTGTCGTAATAATGTTACCCAAAAGCGACAGTTTGTTGTTGTATTAGGTTCATGAAACAAGTCGGCTGGTCACACATTGGATGGGTCTACGCAGGGCAACAGCCCGCGTCGAAACTGAAAATGGAGTTTATAATGAAGAACACAGTCGCAACTCTCCTCGCAGGAACCATGATTGCTGCAGCCACTCCGGCATTTGCCCAGACGGTGGAGAATGATTCACCGTTCACCGGGGCTCGTGCCCAGGCTGTCGGCGGCTTCGATTCGTTCAAGGCCGGCAGCAGCGTCGATGACGACGGCAATGACAATAACGACCAGTCGGCCGAAGGTGCGGTCTATGGCGCAGCGATCGGCTATGACGTCGATCTTGGCGCCGTAGTGATCGGACCGGAAGCGGAGTTCGCCTGGTCGAGCGCAAAGACCGACTTCAACAACGGTGATTTCGAGGGCTTCGGTTTCGGAAATGTCGATGCCGGTCGTGACATGTATCTCGGTGCCCGGATCGGCGCCAAGGTCGGCGATCGCGCGCTGGCCTATGTCAAGGGTGGCTATACCAATGCCAAGCTCGACATCCGTTCGAACGACGGCACGCGCGAATTCAACGAGGACTATGACCTCGATGGCTATCGCGTCGGCGGCGGCCTCGAATATGCAATCAACCAGAACATGTTTGTGAACGCCGAATACCGCTACTCGAACTACTCCGAGGCCGAAGTCGATTTTGAAGGTACGCTGCCCGACAGTGACCGTTTCAATGTCGACCTTGACCGGCACCAGGTAACGGTCGGACTTGGCGTGCGGTTCTAAATCGTATCCGATTGGATCAAATTGCGAACGGCCGGGGGCGACCCCGGCCGTTTTCGCATCCGGCCACGGCCGGACTCAACGGCGGGCACAGCCAATCGTGGCAGCATCCATCGCGGTGGCCGCACCTGATAGATTGTAGCGATCGGAGAAGCGCCGTCCGCGCTTGTCCGAGGCCGATATGACCATGCGTGTTCCGGAGCGCATGGCAGCGACAATGGCAGCGTCCATTGCCCGGTCTCGCGCCCACGCATCTCCCCCACCACCAGTCAATTCGAACACGCGATCACCGATGACCAGGCGGATGGTCCGGTCGTTGGCGATCTCGCGCGACAGACGGAAGTGAACCTGTCCGCGAACATTGCGTTGAGGCCAGGTGCCGATGGCGGCGAAAGGCGCATAATCGCGGCTGCGGCTGCTGGGTGAAGGCTTGGCAACAGCATAGCAGCGCGGCGTCTGCGGATCGCGAAAGGCGCCCCATTCCTCAAAAATACCCAGTGAATCTCTTGCTTGTGCGGGTATCGCCGATACCAGCAGACCAAAGGCGCAAAGACGGATGAGGTTGCTAATCATAGGCAATCTGCATGATTTCCCATTCCTTCGCGCCGGAGGGAAGGGCAACAACCCGCAAGTCCCCAACCTTTGCGCCTCTCAATGCCCGCGCCATCGGGCTTGACCAGCCGATCCGTCCACATCCGGCCTCCTGCTCGTCGTCCCCCACGAGTGTCACCGTCTTGCGTGCATCATCTTCGTCCGCAAGCGTGACGCAAGCGCCGAAGAAGACGCGCGAGCGATCCCGCTGTTCGGCCGGGTCAACTACGCGCGAGGCCTTCATTCTTCGTGCCAGATAGCCAAGCTCGCGGTCGATCTCGCGCATGCGCTTGCGACCGTAGATGTAATCACCGTTCTCGCTGCGGTCGCCGTTTCCGGCAGCCCAGCTCACGATATCGACGATTTCCGGTCGTTCGACCCCGAGCAAGTGGTCATAGCGCGCCTTCATCGCGGCGTAGCCAGCCGGCGTGATGGGATGGGACGGCGCGCTCATGTCTTAACGAGGGAGGTAGTGCCTGACATCACGTTGGTATGGAGCTGACCGATCTGGATGCATATTCGCATAGGTCACGGCGTTTCCGATTACCCGCATTACATAATAGCGCGTTTCGAAATTGGCCGGGATTTTCTCGATCCACTCTGCCCATCCGATGCCGCCATAGCGCGGGTCGCCATTGAGGCGCAGCCACTCGTTCACGCGGCCTGGTCCGGCATTATAGGCGGCGATGGCCAGCGGATAGGCTCCGCCATAGCGGTCCATCAATCGCGCGAAATGCGCATCGCCCAAGCGTATGTTGTAAGCCGGGTTGGCGGTCAGATCGGCATGCAAGTAATTGATCCCGACCTTGCCAGCTTCTTCGCGAGCGGTCCCAGGCATCAACTGCATCATCCCGCGGGCGCCGGCATGGCTGACACGGTTGCGGTCAAATTCGCTTTCTTGCCGGGCGATGGCGTGAACCATGGTCCAATTGGCGCCCGGATGGGGGGCTACCGTCGGGAAACCAAGCCGCTCGAACCCCTTGAACCCGTGCTCGCCAGCAGTCATGCCCGCGACAACTGCCATTTCGTCGAGTCCGGTCTCGCGTGCCAACTGCGCTACCAGCGCCATTTTGGCTGGCGTGTCGGCCTTGTCCGAAATCGCGGAGAAGAACGCTCTTTCGGTGCGCCAATCCTTGCGATTGCGAGCCAGTTCACGGATGGCGATGGTCAGGGGGTCAATGTCGAACGCGGCTTTCTCGGCAGCGCTCGGCAAGTTGATTGGGATCTCCGCGAAAGCAGGCATCGGCTGGCCAAGTTCGGCCAGCGCCAGCTGCCCGTAATAATAATCCGGATGTTCCGCGGCGAGATTCCAGTAGCGTTCCGCTTCCGCGCGGTCGCCAGCGCGTGCCGCCGCACGGCCAGCCCAGAAAAAGCCCTTCGAGCGGGTCAAAGGTGTCCGTGCTGACGTACCATATCGATAAAACAGCGGCGCGGCCGAGCGACCATCGCCCAAATTCCACAACGCGCTGGTTCCGCCCAGCCACATCAAGTCAGTAAAGGTGTCGCGTAGCCTGAACGAGCCGGCCGAAATATCGGTGCCGGGAGCGAACAGATCGTCAACCTTCGATGCGATCTGCACGGCCTGTCCGGAACTCGCGCCTTTCGCCGCTTGCAGCGACAGCGCCACGTAATCCTCTGCCAGATGCGGCAAACCGGCAAATTGCGGGCGGTTCGCCAACAGGCTGATTGCCGCCGGCATATTGCCACTGCGCAAATGGTGCTGCGCCAGATTGTAGACATAACCGGGATCGGTCATGGCGTCGGCTGGCGTCGAAACGCCCGCACTGGCCGGCAGCGTGCCGCCTGTCAGGGCCAGACGAGCCTGGTAAATGCCCATGTTGGCTGGCGAAACATTGTTCACGATCCGCACCGCCGCCGCTGTATCGCCCTGCCATAGCAGCGCGTTCATCCGGGCGTCGTAATCCTCGGGCTGGAAGCGAGCGCCGAACAGGCCGACCATATAGGCTTCCGATGTGCTCGCCATGGAGCCGCCGCGCCAGGCATCGCGAGCAACGGCAAAGGCGTCGCTCCGGCCCAGCGAAGCCAGCGCCAGGGCATAGCGGGCCCGGGCGCTGTTGCTGAGCGGCGGGTGTTTGTCGAAAAAGGCAACCATGCGCGCAGCATCGACAGGTTCGCTGTCGAGTGCCTTTTCAGCGCGGGCGCGCAGTAAAGCTGCTTTCGGGAAGTCCGGATAGGCCAGGACGAAGCCCGCATAGGCATCAAAGCCTGCCTCGCGAGTATTGGCCGCAGTCAGATATTCCCACCGATTGATCGCACGCGTCACCTGGTTTGGCTGGCTGGCCACCATGCTGGCGCGGGCATTGTCCCAGGCCCCCGTTTCCTGAGCCATGGCCGGGGGGGCGATGGAGGTGGTGGCGAGGAGGGCGAAGACAAGAAAGGGGGTGCGGGTCATGCTGGACATACTGCCCAAGGTCTCCTTATCAGGCACTGAACGAAACAGTGCCACGGCTGGCGTAACGGTTTACGCGTTTTGAAGTGGTCACGAAAGGATCAATGACAATGTTTTCGGGCTCCATTCCCGCTTTGGTGACCCCTTTTCGCGATGGATCGTTTGACGAGGCCGCTTTCCGCCGTCTTGTCGACTGGCAGATCGAATGCGGATCGAAGGCGCTGGTGCCGTGTGGAACCACTGGCGAGGCTTCGACACTGTCCAACGCCGAGCACCACCGGGTCATCGAAATCTGCATTGAACAGGCAGCAGGCCGCGTTCCGGTGATCGCGGGCTGCGGCAGCAATGATACCAAGAATGCGCTGCTGCACATGCAGTTTTCCAAGAAGGCAGGTGCAGCGGCGGGACTGTGTGTCGCACCCTATTACAACAAGCCGAGCCAGGCCGGGTTGATCGCCCATTTCAGCCACCTGGCCGAAAACAGCGACCTGCCCATCGTTCTTTACAATGTGCCGGGCCGGACCGTGACAGATATCGAGCCGGAGACCACTGTCGAGCTGGCCAATCGCTTCCCCGACCGGATCGTGGCGATCAAGGACGCGAGCGAGGATCTCAGCCGCGTGGCCGATCATCGCATGGGGATCGGGCGTGATTTTTGCCAGCTATCGGGCAATGACGAGCTGGCTCTGCCCTTCAACGCCGCCGGCGGGAAGGGTTGTATCTCGGTTACGGCCAATGTCGCCCCGGCGCTGTGCTGTGAATTCCAGCAGGCCTGCGCCGACAACGATTTGGTGACCGCGCGCAAGCTCAACGACAAACTCTATCCGCTGCATTACGCGATGTTCGAAGACAGCTCCCCGGCACCTGTGAAATATGCGCTAAGCCGCGTGATGGAGGGCTTTACTGACGAGGTCCGCTTACCGTTGACTGCGTGCAGCGAACATGCGCGCAGGGCAGTCGACGCAGCGTTGGAGCATGCCGGCCTGCTATGACCGCGAGCGATAGTGGACGCCGCTAAAGCACTTCGTCCTCATCCATCATAGGTTCGGCCGGACCGTCGGGTTCGCTCGCCAGCAATGCTGCGGTGATGCTTTCGATATGTTGTCCGGTGCGTTCGGGATGGTCGATGCGGGCGATATGGAACAGCGCGTCGCCCTGGTGGACGACGGGCAGGGTCGCATGACCGATGATGATTCCGTCGACCGGGCTGAACACTTCAAGCGCGTCCTCACCCAGAAGTCCGCTGACGCGAGCGAGCACATCACCCTCGCGCACCGGGTCGCCAGAGCATTTGATAAAATCGGCAACTCCGCCGCGCGGCGAACGTACCCAATGCGAACGGTTGGCACGTGCAGGAACATGCACTTGCGACAGTCCGTCGTCAGCATCGACCATTCCGAGATGCGCCAGCACACGGATAACTCCGCCCGCACCGATCTCTATCGACAGAGCATCGAATCGCAGCGCCTCGCCGGTCTCCATCAACAGCATGTCGACCCCGCGCTCTGCTGCCAGCGCACGCAAAGAACCGGGCCGGAGCGGGCTCTCCATGATCACAGGAGGAGCAAATGCCATCGCCAGTTCGAGCAGCCGCGGATTGCCCTCCGCCATACGCAATTGCGGCAGGTTATAACGGTGAACCGCGGCCGAGTGGATATCGATGCCAAGAGTGCAACGCTCGATCACCTGGGTCAGGAATACATGCGCAAATTGCGAGGCGAGCGAGCCCGAGGCTGCTCCGGGAAACGATCGATTGAGATCGCGCCGGTCAGGCAGGTAGCGGGTTCGGTTGAGAAAACCGAAGATATTGCTGACGGGAATCAGCAGTACCGTTCCGGCCAGTTCCTGCGGGTTCAATGTCTGCGCAAGCCGCTGGATGATGGCGGTGCCGATGATTTCATCGCCGTGAATGGCGCCGCTTATGAATATTGTTGGACCTTCTCTGGCACCGTTCAACACGCGCACTGCGATGGTGGAATTGAGGCCAGTCGCCATGGTCGTCACCGGCAGGGTGACGTCGGCGAATGTTCCTGGCTCGACCGTTTGGCCACCAATCATGAAGGGCTGAGCATCCATTTACCGGCTGCTATCCGAGGCTTTGCCGGGCTTGGCAAGGTGGCGCGGTGCGCAAAGCCCCCTTTCACTTCACGGATCTAACGCCTACATGGCGCGGCCTGATGGCCCGACCCAAACCCGAAACCTTCGACAAGCAGAAAACCGTCGCCGAAAACCGGCGTGCGCGGTTCGACTATGCGGTCGAGGACAAGTTCGAAGCAGGACTCGCTTTACAGGGTACCGAGGTCAAGGCGCTGCGTGCGGGCGAGGCAAGCATCGCCGAAAGCTATGCCGAGGTTCGTGACGGCGAGGCGTGGCTGATCAATGCGAATATTCCCGAATTCAGTCACGGCAACCGCTTCAATCACGAGCCGCGCCGCCCACGCAAACTGCTGCTCCATGCGCGCGAGATCGAGCGTTTGGTCGGCGCTGTCGAGCGCAAGGGGATGACCCTCATCCCGCTGAGCATTTATTTCAACAAGAGCGGCCGGGCCAAGGTCGAGCTGGGCCTGGCCAAGGGTCGGCAGGCGCAGGACAAGCGCGCCTATCTCAAGGAGCGTGACTGGAAGCGGGACAAGGCGCGGATCCTGCGCGACCAGGGCTGACCGGGCTCGGCCAGGTTAGATGGCTCACGCAGCTTGTGCGATTCAGCCTCTGGCCATTTGCGCGCGTCTAGCCACGCCGGGATTGCCTTGCGGAATGATCCGCACAGGAAAAATCGCCATTGGTCGCTTGCACAGGCTTGGCGAGGTGGGCATGGCTCGGGAACAATTATGAGCGGCAACAAGACTTTTCTTGCGGATTGGTTCCGGCGCCACACGCCCACGCGTGAGGAGATGGCGCGCAACAGGTATCTGGCGCCCATTGCCCACCGTTTCCTGTCGCCAGAGTTATGGCGTTTTACCCGTCGATCGGTTCCGCGCGGTGTAGCGCTGGGGCTTTTTTGCGCATTCATCATCCCGCTCGGACAGATTTTTCTCGCCGCCTTCATGGCGTTGCCAGCTCGGGCGAACGTGCCCCTGGCTGCTAGCGTCACATTTGTGACCAACCCATTTACCATCGCTTTCTGGGCCGTGGTCGCCAATCGACTGGGGAAGCTCCTGCTCGATATCGACCGGCAGGTGGGCGGGGCGATGATCGAGGGGCAGATGCAGACCGATAGCTGGCGCACGTTTTCCGGCTTCTTCGAAGCAGCCGGGGCGACGGTGTTCGGGTTCGTGGTACTCGCCGTGGTCAGTTCCGCAGTCGGTTATCTCCTGGCAAGTTGGTGGTGGCAGCGGGTTGTGCGTCGAAAGCGCGCCAAGCGTCTGCGGTCGATGGAAGAGCGTCTCGACAAGCG
Source organism: Sphingomonadaceae bacterium (assembly GCA_004282995.1). Classification (GTDB taxonomy): domain Bacteria; phylum Pseudomonadota; class Alphaproteobacteria; order Sphingomonadales; family Sphingomonadaceae; genus Parerythrobacter. The sequence goes on along the minus strand of SHLU01000071.1, from coordinate 2,096 downwards.
GCTTGGGGCCGGTCGAGGATGATCGGAGAGCCCGCAACAAGTTCTGACCGCGCCATAGCGCACTTCTGGGGCGCGCTTGGCTTGGCGCTCGTCGCCAGTATCGTGGCGGTATGGCTGCTAAGCGGGCTGGCCTTGGTCACAGTTGCCTACGCCGGCGCGTTGGCAACGCTGGTAGCGCTCGCCATCGCAGTCACCCGCGCGCAAAGCCCGGCCGATGGAGAAAAGCTCGCGCCGCCCGACTGGTCCGTCACGGTGGCGGCGATCGAACGCGCTGACATGGCGGTGGCGATCACGGACCGCGCCAACCGGCTTGTATGCGCCAGCTCGCTTTATGCCGACGAATTCGGGGTCGCCAAAGCCCCACCCAATCTGGCTGTCGATGGACCTTCGCTCGAAGCCTTGACCCGGCTTGCCCGCGAGGCATGGCGCGATGGCAAGGCGCAGGCCGATTCCATCGCCAGTCTCGACGGGACACGGCGCTGGCAGGTTCGCGCCGAACGGGCCGGGCGGGGCGATGACTACCTGGTCTGGCGCTTGCGCTCGCTTTCCTCCGAACTCGCCGCGGCGAGTTACGCGGAGCAGATCGCCGGCGATCTCGGGGCGATGCTTTCCCGGGCCGGGATCGAAGCAGCGATGGTCGCACCGGACGGTGCGATCCGGGCAGCCGGACCCGGCTTCGCCGAACGCGCGACGGGAGATCGCAAGGCCACGCTGGCCGGCCAGGACTTCGCAAGCCTTCTTCGCAGCGATGACAAGGACCGGATCTATTTTGCTCGTGAAGGAAAAGGAGGTGCGCCCAGCGCATTGATCCATGTGCCGTTTAACGATCCATCGGACCCGAGAGGAGCCGGCGCTGACGAGGCGCTGTCGCTGATGTTGCTGGTCGATGCCGGCAACGCCATCGGTGGCGGAGAGGAAACGGGTGTTTCAAGCGCTTCGCCGCAGCTCGAGGCGTTGATCGGGGCGCTGCCATTGGGGCTGGCGATGACCGATCGCGACGGGCGATTCCTGTTCGCCAATCAACCTTTCCTCCGCGCAATCGGGCGTGAGGACCATGGCCTGCCGCAATATCCCAGCGACCTGGTAGTCAAGGAGGACAAGGGCGCGGTGGCCGACAGCGTACGCCGCTATGCCAAGGGGCCTGTCAACAGCGGCGACATGGCGGTGCGATTAAAGGTGTCGCCCGAGGATCCTGTATCACTCGGCCTTGCCGGGGTACGCGGGCTAGGCGAGGGCGCGGTGCTTTTGAGCCTGGCCGATAGTTCTGAGGAAACCCGCCTCAAACGGCAGGTGGCACAGGCGACCAAGATGCAGGCGGTTGGCCAGTTGGCGGGTGGGGTTGCACATGATTTCAACAATGTGCTGACCGCGATCATCGGCTATTGCGACCTGATGCTGCTTCGCCACACGCCGGGCGACAGCGACTATGACGATATCCAGCAGATTCGTGCAAACTCGAACCGTGCTGCCAGCCTGACACGTCAGTTGCTGGCTTTTTCCCGCCAGCAAACGCTACGGCCCGAAGTCGTTCAATTACCCGACGTGGTGAGCGAGGTGAGCCAATTGCTCAAGCGGCTGGTCGGCGAGCGGATCGAATTCTCCGTGCGTCATGATCGTGACCTTGGTCCAGTGCGCGCCGATCCGCGCCAGCTCGAGCAGGTGATCATCAACCTTGCCGTTAATGCCCGCGATGCAATCCTGGCATCGGGAGCGAGCAAGCGACGACTGACCATGGCGACGCGCCGCGTTGCGGCCAAGGACGTGCGCGCGATGGCCTCGGAGATCCTGCCGGTAGGCGATTATACCGCGCTGATCGTCCAGGATACAGGCGGCGGTGTTCCCGACGACGTGCTGCCCAAAATTTTCGAACCGTTCTTTACTACCAAAGAGCAGGGCAAGGGCACCGGGCTAGGTCTTTCGACCGTTTACGGGATTGTGAAGCAATCGGGTGGGTTCATCTTTGCCGACAATATCGCTGGCGCCGATGGGCGGCCCACAGGCGCACGCTTTACGATTTACCTGCCCGTCCACCGCGGAGAGATATCTGCTGCAGCGCGCAAGGATGAAGCCGAGCCCCCGAGCACATGGTCCGAGGG
>SHLU01000070.1 GCA_004282995.1 Sphingomonadaceae bacterium | reverse complement strand
CTGGGCAAGAGCCGACCGCAGGACGCGCCGATGGAAGCCCATGCCTGGATCGTGGCGGGAGATCGGGTCGTAACCGGGGGGCCGCTATCACCCGATCACCGGATCGTCGCCAGCTTCGTCACCCCGCCGCGTCAATAGTCTGCGCTGCTAGCTCTACCAGAGCCAGACATAGAGCCCCACCAGCATAGCGACGACGATCATCGCCAGCGTGTTGAACAGCATGGTTGTAGCGAAGGCGATATCACCCAGCTTCACCGTGCGCTCTTCCTCGGGTGCACCCGTCATGCGCGAGACAACCGCCGCGGCCACAATCGAGAGCATGAACACGCCCCAGATACGGATGATGAAGGGGACATCCGGCATGCCAAACTTCAGCGCAACATTGACGACAAGCGATCCAATCAGCGCGGTGAAGGCACCTGCGGTATTCATCCGTTTGTCGAAGAAGCCGAGCAGGAACACGACCACGATGCCGGGCGCGATAAAGCCGGTGTATTCCTGCACCGTCTGGAAGCCGCTTTCGAACCCGCCGATGAATGGCTGGGCCAGCATCAGGGCCAGGCCCATTGCCACAAATGCGGAAACCCGTCCGACCCGGACGTAGTGTTTCTCGTTTTCGGATGGCTTGTATGCGCGATAAAGATCCATCGTGAAAATCGTGGAGATCGAATTCATCATCGACGCGAGCGAAGACACGACCGCAGCGATCAGTGCCGCAAAGACGAGCCCGCGAAGGCCGGCCGGTGCGAAGCTCATCAACTCGCCGTAGGTGCGGTCCGATTTTTCGGCCAGTGCAGCGCCGTCGAGCATACCATTCTGCGCGAGGATAACGGCGGCGATGCCGGGAACCACGACAATAAACGGCACCAGCACCTTCAAGAACGCGGCAAAAGCCAGGCCCTTCTGCGCTTCGCCAAGGCTTTCGGCACCAAGGGCACGCTGGATGATGTACTGGTTGAAGCCCCAATAGCTGAAGTGCAGCACCCACAGACCGCCCAGCAGAGTCCAGATACCGGGCAAATCGCCATAGGCCGGGTGACTTTCGTCGAGGATCATCTCGAAGTGGCCGGGCATTTCCTGCATCAGCATGCCGAAGCCTGCTACGGGACCATCCGCACCAGGGAGCGCATCAAGCGCGATCCAGGTGATGGCGAGTCCGCCGATAATCAGAATGACGACCTGGATGATATCCGTGAGCGCCACGGCCTTGAGGCCGCCATACAGGGAATAGAGAACCGCGAAGCCGGCCAGGGCCAACATCGCGTTCATCACGCTCCAGCCCGTGAGCGAAGTGACCGCGAGTCCGCCCAACCATAGGACCGTAGTGAGATTGACAGCAGTGTAGAGAGCGACCCAGAACACGCTCATCATTGTCTTCACGCCCTCGCCATAACGCTGCTCGAGGAACTGCGGCATGGTGTAGATTTTGCGCTTGAGAAAAATTGGCAGGAAGAACTTGGCGACGATTATCAGGACAATCGCGGCCTGCCATTCATAGGCTGCGATTGCGACACCCACCGCGAAACCCTGCCCCGACTGGCCGATGATTTGTTCAGCGGAGATATTCGAGGCGATGAGCGAAGCACCGATCGCCCACCACGGCAGCGCGCGACCGGCGAGAAAATAGTCCTCGGTATTCTTGGCGTGCCCCTCGGGCTCGCGGCTAACCAAGAGCGCGATGCCAAGCAGCGCCACCGCATATACCGCGATGATCACGATATCGATCGTTTCGAGTGTCACGATTTATCCCCTCCCAAGGGTCGCGGTCTTCCCGGATCCGCGCCCGTAATTCTTATCTCGTCTTTTCTAGCGCCCGCGCCCGGACCGTCCATTCACATTCGAATGCGTGTTCAAAATGAGCAAGCTGCCCCCTCGGCAGCACTTTCCTGCGAAATGCTGGCCACTTGCAGCGCGAATGGCGCCTGTGACCGAATTGTCAGGCTGTTACCTAGGTCTGGCAGACACGCAGGCGTCAGCACCATTTCGCGCCAACCCTTGCCCTCGGCAACCGAGAGCGCCTGGGTCACATCGAAAGTGCTACCGCCGGCAACAAGGGTGACTGGGCCTTCAGGCCGCGTATTGACGGCATAGGTAATGCGGATGGCATTGCCGCCCTGCGGCCCGCTCAGGTCAAGCGCGGTCGACGGGCCAAAGGTAATCAGGCGCGCATCTTCCTGCGCATTGCGATCAATGCCGCGAACGACAATCCCGCCCGCCTCGCCGCGCAGATCGGGCAATTCGGTGCCCTTGGACAGCGCCTTGACCCGATCGGCCAAGCGTCCGGCGGCAAACCAGTCAGACTGCCCCCCCGCCGTCAGCGCCGTGCATTCTTCGCTCACGGATCCAAGCGGTGTCGTGTCGCTTAGCTTGCGGCCATAGCCATAGGTAAAGAGCGCTCCATCAGGCCCGTTGAGAGGCTCGCCCCCACATTCACGAGGCCAGGAGAACGACAACCGACCCGAAGCTGGCGTCTTGCCAAACAATACGTCGGCAACGCCTGCGCCTTCGCTTCCCGGTAACCACGCGGCCACGAAAGCGTCGGCGGCATTGAGTTCGCGATTGACCCACAGCGGACGTCCCGAAAGGAACACCGCCACGGTCGGAATTCCGCGAGCGCGGAAATCGCGCAGCAGGGCGAGGCCCTCCTCGTCGCGGAACGCCAGATCCTTACGGTCACCGACGAATTCGGCATAAGGCTTTTCGCCAAATACGACGACGGCCACATCGGGCTTGTCGACGAGGCCGGTCACGCCGTTTTCTGCATGGACGACAGTGTTGCCCTGCGCCTTGCCCACTTCGCGGATCCCGGCGAGGATCGAAGTGGCCCCCGGGAAGTCGGCATTCGTCAGTTCACCGCCACCCTGCCAGGTGATGGTCCAACCGCCCGATTGCTGGGCGATACTGTCCGCTGCCGCACCGGCGACGGCGATTTTCGCACCCTCCCGCAGCGGCAGGACGCCGTTGTTCTTGAGAATGACCATCGACTTGGCGACTGCTTCGCGGGCGATAGCGCGATGTTCTGGCGAGCCGAGCTTGGCCCAGTCGCCGGCATTGGCGCGCAGCGAGGGCTGAACTTCGCCATCGAGAATTCCAGCCCGCTGCTTGAGGCGCAGAACACGGGCGACCGCCTCGTCGAGCCGCGCCATCGGAATAGTCCCGTCGCGCACCTGCGCCAGCGTCGTTTCGTAAAGCGCCTTCCAGTCCTCGGGCACCATGTAGACATCGAGGCCCGCCAACAGGGCCTGCGGACAATCGGTATTGGTACAGCCCTTGATCTGGCCGTGACCGTTCCAGTCCCCCACAACCAGCCCGTCGAAGCTCATTTCGTCACGCAGAAGATCGGTAAGCAGCGCGGTGTTCCCGTGCATTTTCTTGCCATTGATGGAGTTGAAACTGGCCATGACCGAGCCAAGCCCGGCGTTGATAGCGGGCGGATAGGGCGTGACGTGGATCGCCTTCAGATCCTCAATATCGCCGTTGACTTCGCCCTGGTCGACGCCCTGTTCGGTCCCGCCGTCGCCGAAGAAATGCTTGGCGGTGGCGATGACCCGCCCATCGCGCAGGAAGTCGGCCGCGCCAGGTGACCCTTGCAAGCCCTTGACCATGGCCACGCCCATCTTCGCCACCAGCTCGGGATTTTCGGAATAGCTTTCATAGGTCCGGCCCCAGCGGTCATCGCGCGCAACGGCGACGGTGGGCGCAAAGGTCCAGTCAATGCCCGTGACCTCGATCTCTGTGGCGGTGGCAGCCCCGATCCGCTCGATGAGGTCTGCATCACCTGTCGCGCCGAGCGCAATATTATGCGGGAAAATCGTCGCTCCGATGACATTGGCATGGCCATGCACAGCATCAGTGCCCCAGATTGCCGGGATCACCGGCTCGCCATTCTCAAGCGGCTTGGTCGAGGCGACCCAGAATTCGTCTGCCAGCTTCAGCCAATCCCGGGCCGGTGCGAAGTCGTTGCCATAAGGCCCTGAATTGCCGCCATTGAGGACAGTGCCGAAGCGATATTTCTCGACATCATCAGGCGTGATCGATCCGATATCCGGCATGATCAGCTGGGCGACTTTGCGCTCGACACTCATCCGCGCCAGCAGATCCGCAATCTGCGCATCCTGCGCCGAAGCTGGAGCGATAACGGTCGCCGCCTTCGAGGCGGCGGTCTGCAGTTCGGCAGGCGGCGCGCACCCCGCCATCGCCAAAATTGAACCAGCAGCGACAAGCCATTGACGGCGCACTAAGCATCTCCCCCTCTTGCTCCTCTTTGGGAACGTTCTCAACGTTACAAAACCCGTCCCGAAATGCAAGCTGCAATATTCTACTGCGCTGTGCCTGGCCGGGGGATGCTTGCCAGCAACAAGCTGGCCACGACCGCCAGACCGGCCAGAAGCCAAAACAGGCCAGAGAAGCCGAAGACGGGCACCAGCGCCAGGGTCAACCATGGCATGATGAGTGACGGCACCGTGTTGGTCAGGTTGAACAGACCCAGATCCCGGCCCCGGTGACTGGGCCGTGGCAACACGCGCAAGGTCTGGCCGGTATGGAGCGAAAGAAAAATCGTCGCCGCGAGGCCGAACAGGACATATCCGGCAGTGGCGTAGACCAGCGACGGAGCTATCGCCATCGCCAGCAATCCCACTGCGGCCAGGCCTGCGCTGATGGCCAACGGTAGGATCGGCCTTACGTGCCGGTCGGACCAGCGTCCGATGACAATGGCAAGCGGGACTGCGACCACAAGCACTACGGCGAATATCCGTGCGATATCGCTGTCCCGCACACTGGAATCGATCGATCGGAACCAGAACAGCAGATAAGCGAACAATGCAGCTTCCGCGATCTGGACCAGCAGCCGCGCAAACCACATCCGGCTGACAACGCTCCGGCTCTTCAGGCGCTCAGGCGGATCCACCCTGGCACCCGGCTGTGGCGGATCGTCCTTCATCAGTTGCGGCATGGGCGCGGGTCGCCCGAAGAAAACCACCGGCAGCACCATCGCAGTAACCAGCAGGGCAACCATCACCAGCCGCGAATCGGCATCGGCAAGCCCGGGGATAGTCACCAGCGCGCCTGAAGCGGCGCCCAGCGCCGGAGCGAAAGCGAGCAACCCGCCGAGAAGGCCCTTCTGATGGTCCGGAACACAATCGCCGGCCCACGCGGCAAGTGGCGCCAGCATCATGTTGAGGCCGACCTGCCAAGCCATGATGAAGACGATCAAGCTCGTAAAATCCTGCGCTTGCGGGATCATGACGAGGAAAATGCTCGACAGGACAAGCCCGGCCAGAACCCACGGCAAGCGTGAATGGCTGCGATCGCTGAGCCAGCCAAACGCCACATTGGCAAGGCTCGCCATGGTGGCGCCACCAAGGGTCAGATAGGCCAGCCATGTTACATCCGCTTCCCCGGCAAGGGCCGTAACCCTCACAGGCAGCAGGACGGTAAGGAAGGGCACATAGGCTACCGCTCCGCCGGCCGCTGCGAGCGCGTAAAGCAGCAGGAACCGGGTCGATTGCCGCGGACCGGTGTCAGCCATTCCCGGCTGGGGGAGGTGGCGCTGTCGATCCGCGTTCGATCAGGCGCCCGGAAACATTCACGGGGGCATCCGGTACCGCGCCTTTGCGCCCTGCTTCGATCAGGAGCTCAACCGCGCGCGAGGTGGTCTTGGCGATCGGCTGGTCGATGGCGGTCAGTGTCGGGCGGGTGAAATTCGTCACCGGCGTATTGTCGAAACTGACGATCGACAGTTGTTCGGGCACCGAAATACCCAGATCACGCGCGGTATCGAGCGTAGCCAGCGCCATCTGGTCGCTGCTGGCGATGATGGCGGTGGGGGGCTGGTCTTGCGTGAGCAATTGCCGCGCCGCCTTCTCGCCTGAAGCATAGGTGAAATCGCCAGCGGCGAGCAGGTCCTCAGTCGGCAGCCCCGCATCTTTCATGGCCTCGCGCCAGCCCTCGACCCGCCAATGACTGAGCGAATATTCGGGACTGCCTGAAATGAAACCGATCCGCAGGTGCCCGAGACCGGCAAGATACTCGGTCGCGAGCCTGGCATGACCGTCGTCGTCCATGGTCAATGCGATACCTGCCCCCTGTTCGCGCGAACCGATCCGGGCGAAGGGGATGTTTTCCCGGTCGAGCAGTTGGATCAGTGTGGCATTCTCGGAGTGCGGCGGTGTCAGGATGACGCCATCCGGCTGCACCGCGGCCAGCGCTGCCCCCAATTCACGCTCGATATGGTCGGCGTGCGTATCGATGAGCTCGAACATCAGTCGATAGCCGTGCTCGCCGGCAGTCAACATTCCACCAAACAGCATCTGGTCGACCCAGTCACTGCCCTGCCGTGCCTCCCACTCTGCGATCGTTCGTTCGCGATCATTGAGTGCCAGGATGAGATAGGAGCGCGAGCCACTCATCCGTTGCGCGGCAAGAGACGGGACGTAGCCGAGCCGGTCTATCGAAGCCTGCACCCGTTCCCGCATCTCGGGCCGGACGTTGGGACCATCATTGATAACGCGACTGACGGTCTGCAACGATACACCGGCATCGGCCGCCACGTGCTTGATGGTTATTGACTGGCGCCTTCGGGCCATCGTTTAATTGTCCTTGCCGAGAATGCAGGCAGTGCCCCTATCGCGGTCTTCGTCGCATTGCCAGACACGGACCCAATCGATGGTCAGGTGCTTGGGAAAGCCCGTTTCGTCGACACCGCCCAGCGCACGTTCTTCAGGCAGGCCCCCGCCGATGGCTAGGTTCAGGATGAGGTGGAAACGCTGGTCAAACGGTGCATTCGGATCATTGCTGGAGGTAGTGAACCAGTCGGATGCGCGTTTGATGGCGAATGGTTTGCCATCAACGGTCCAGACAAACACGCCCTCGCCCCACAACAATCCATAGGTGTGATATCCGCCATCGAGCACTGCGGGATAGCTGATTTCAGTGCTGGCGAGGTCGTTGTCGGGCCACGCACCACCAAAGTGCAGCGTGCCGAGAATGGTGTTCTCTCCGCCCTCTTCACAACCCTTGCTGCGCGGGCATTGGACGCCGAGATTGACCGCTTCGAGGATGTCGATTTCGCCCGAGCGGGCCCAACTGCCATAGACATCGTCTTCGGGCAGCATCCAGATTGCGGGCCATGTGCCCTGGCCCTGCGGCAGTCGCGCACGCACTTCAATCTTGCCGTATTTCCATGCGGCCCTGCCCCGTGTGACCATGCGCGCACTAGAATATGGCTTGCTGGCCGTTGCCGAAGGGTTGGCTGCGTTCGTGCGCATATGCAGGGGCAGCGCGGGGCCGGTGGTGGTTTCCTTACGGGCCGTGATTACCAGGGAACCATTGTTGATCGAAGCATTGCGGGCGCTGTCGGTATAGCACTGGCGCTCGTCATTCCCGCCGCCCCAGCAGTTGATGTCGAAATCCCACTTGGCGCGATCGATGGCCGTGCCGTCGAATTCATCGGACCAGACCAGGTCCCATCCGGCATCGACCAATTCCGGTATCTGCTGCGATACCGGCGCCTGGGCCTCCCCGACATTGGACGGCTCGATCTGGGCGGTGCAGCCAAGCAAAGTTGCGGCGAGGAGCGATTGTGTGAAGATGCGGCGGATCATCGTTTACCCCTGTCTGAGAAACCACAGGTCAGTACGCAAAAGCGGGCCCTTGCGCGATGCAAGAGCCCGCTGATGCTGCTACATTATCGCATCGCGTCAGAAATCAAACCGCGCGAGGAACGAGAAGCGGCGATCGTTTCGGAACGCCGACCTTGTGATCCGCGTGCCTTCGAAATCGACCACCTGGCTCGTCCGCGTTACCGTATCGAGCAGGTTCACGCCCTGAACCCCGAGCTTGATGTTGTCGGTCACCGCGTAGAAGATCGACGCATCAAGCTGCCCGGTGGATTCCTGCCAGATTGGCGAGAACGGGAAGATGTCGTCGCGCGGGGTGATCAGGAAGTCCGACCGCCAGTTATATGCAGCCCGCATTGCCAGCGGCCCTTGCTCATAGAACACTGTCGCGTTGATGGTGTGCTTCGAGATCCCGGACAACGGCTGCGAATCTGAGAACAGGCTCGAATTGCCTGCCAGATCAACGTTCCGGAAATCACCGCCATCCACGTAAGTGTAAGTGAACTGCGTACCCAGCCCCCCAAGCAACCCGGGCAGGAAGTCATAGGTCTGCTGATGGGTTACCTCTACACCCTTGAGAGTACCGCTGAGCTGGTTTGACGGACCGGTCAGATCGATATCAAGGCTGGTTCCATTGTCGCCGGTGAAGGTAACGGTTTCCAGCCCATTGGTGACGATCCCGCTGATGTCCTTGAGGAAGAAGTTCGCTGTCAGCGAGCCCACATCATCGAAGTACCACTCCGCCGAAATGTCATAGTTCCACGATTCCACCGGTCGCAGCGAGGTGCTGCCGGTCGTCAGCGCAAACAGGGTCCCGACATCGAGCGTGCCTTGCGACCGCAGCGTGCCAGTATTGTCACCGATCACCCCGTTCTGGCTGAACTGCTGCAGGTCGGGCCGCGAGATGCCCTTCGATACCGCGAAGCGGAACAGCAGTCCGTCGCCAACATCAAGCTTGGCATTAAAAGTCGGAAGCAAGTGATCGTAGGTCACATCCTGGTTCGCGCGCAGGGTTTCATTGGTGAACCCTGCTGCAAACTCGGCAAGGCGAGTCGGCGAGAGCGAACAATAAGCCGGGGCCTGGGGACCCGGCGGACCGTTGGCACACGCCTGGTTGATTTCCGAAACCTGGACAACGCCGTCGCCATTTCCGCCCTGGCTCACATCGTCGAACACGAACGTCTGCGGGAAGCCGATCAATCCGTCACGCTTGACCGTGGTGTGGATGTAACGGAGCCCGAAGTTACCGTCGAGACGGAGACCGTTGCCGAATTCGGTGCCAAAATCGACGCGGCCGTAAAGAGCCTGCGTTTCTTCGCCGACATCAGAGATTTCCGGCGGGCAGAACGGGTCGCACGGCGTCTGGGTGCCAGTCACCGGATCGGTAAAGGTGCGCCCGCTTACGCCAAAGAACGGGTTTGGCGTTTGCGAGAAGGTGTTGATTTCCTGTCCCTGCCGCAGCGTTTCGCCGCTCAGATACTCGCCAAGGAAATCGTCAGCGCCATAGAACCACGCTGCGCCGTTTTCGATCGGTACCGGAGCGCTGCCGCGCTGGAAACCGTCGGCGAAGGGGCTACGGATCTGCGAGTAATCGGGGAATTCATCAGTGTAAGCGCCGCCAGCGATGGCGTTTTCCTGACCAGGAAGCCCAGTGTAAAAGCGCCCCGGGGTGAAACCGGACCATGCTGGTACATAGGGTCCTGGTCCCGAGAAACAGCCTGGCCCTGACCCCCAAGGGGCACAGCCCGCCCGGCCGGCCCACACGGCCGAAAGATTGCCCCATGTGCTGAAGTTGGTATCGCGGGTCGTCCGTTCACGATCAGCCCAGCGAGCACCGAAGCGTGCGCTCTTGAAGAAGCCGTCATCGCTGATGTCGTATTCGGCATCGAGGCGAATGCTGTCGAGATCGCCGTCGTTCTGTTCGCGGCTATCGAGGAGGAACCAGTAGTAGCTGTAGAAGCCGCTCGAGAAATAATCCGCCGGAGCGCCCGGAGGTGCGAGGAACTGCACCTGCGGCGTCTTGCCGCTGTTATCGATCGAGATATCTGACCAGGTACTCATCACCCCGATGATTGAATCGCGGGTGAGGTTCGAACTGATATGCTGGGCTTCGAAATTCAACCGCAGGCGATCAGTCGCCTCGAAATCGAGATCGAGAGCAAAGTCCTCGGTATCGGCATCCGCTTGGCGCTGGAAACGCAGTGATTCAGTCGGAATGCCCCCGTAGCCGAACGGAGTCGCGTATGCGTCGCCCACGTTTTGCGTCAGGATACCGCTCTGGAACACGCCGCTGCTGTCGAACTG
>SHLU01000069.1 GCA_004282995.1 Sphingomonadaceae bacterium | reverse complement strand
TGAAGGTAATCGGCAATCACGTAGCCGTCACCGCCATTGTTTCCAGGACCGCACAACACGCTGACCGACCTGCCACCGGCCATTCGCGCAACCCACCGGGCAGCTCCCTCGCCCGCGCGCTGCATCAGCTCCCATTCGGAGACACCGGAGGTCATGGCAGCGCGCTCTGCCGCGGCCATCTTTTCAACGGTCAGGACCGCGCCGGCGCTGCGAGATTTCGAACTTGGGGCCATAGGAAGCGGCTGCCACGCCGCGCGCTGCCTAGCAAGGGCTACCGACGCTTGATCTGGGAAACATCTCGAATTGCGCCGCGTGCCGCGGAGGTGGTCATCGCGGCATAGGCCTCGAGGGCCTGGCTGATCTTGCGCGGGCGCGGAGCCGAAGGGGACCATGCCTTGTCGCCTTTGGCGTCCATCGCAGCGCGACGGCGTGCAAGCTCTTCGTCGCTGACGGCAAGATTGATCGTGCGGTCAGGGATCGAGATTTCGATCATGTCGCCATCCTCTACGAGGCCGATCTCGCCGCCTTCCGCTGCTTCGGGAGAAACATGGCCGATCGAAAGGCCCGAGGTACCGCCCGAAAAACGCCCGTCAGTCAGCAAGGCGCAGGCTGCACCCAGCCCCTTCGATTTCAAGTAGCTCGTCGGATAGAGCATTTCCTGCATGCCCGGCCCGCCTCGTGGTCCTTCGTAGCGGATGACCACGACATCGCCTTCCTTCACCTGCTCTGTGAGAATCGCTGTGACGGCATCGTCCTGGCTCTCGTAGACTTTGGCCTGCCCGGAAAAGGTCAGGATGCTCTCGTCGACGCCGGCGGTCTTCACGATGCAGCCGTCGCGGGCGATATTGCCGTAGAGGACCGCAAGGCCGCCATCCTGGCTGAAGGCGTGCTCTGCACTGCGAATGACGCCGTTCTCCCGATCGATATCGAGACTTTCCCATCGGGCTGACTGACTGAACGCCGTTTGCGTCGGCACTCCACCCGGCGCTGCAGAATAGAACTCGCGAACCTTGTTGTTCTGCGTCCGCCCGATGTCCCAGTCGTCCAGCGCATCGCCCATGGTCGGGCTGTGCACAGTGGGCAGCGCGGTATGGAGCAGCCCTGCCTTCTCCAGCTCGCCGAGGATCGACATTATGCCGCCGGCACGATGGACGTCTTCCATGTGCACATCGCTCTTGGCGGGGGCGACCTTCGACAGGCAGGGCACCTTACGACTCAGCCGGTCGATATCCGCCATGGTGAAATCGACCCCCGCCTCATGCGCGGCAGCGAGCAGGTGGAGCACGGTGTTGGTCGAACCGCCCATCGCGATATCGAGGCTCATCGCGTTCTCGAATGCCTCGAAGGTCGCGATAGAGCGCGGCAACACCCCTTCCTCGTCCTCCTCGTAATAACGGCGCGCCAAGGTCACTGCGAGGCGACCGGCCCGCTCGAATAAGCCCTTCCGGTCAGCATGCGTCGCCAACGTCGAGCCATTGCCGGGCAGAGAAAGCCCGAGCGCCTCCGTTAGGCAGTTCATCGAATTCGCGGTAAACATGCCCGAGCAACTGCCGCAGGTGGGACAGGCCGAGCGTTCGATCTCTGCCACTTCCTCGTCGGTGTAACTCTCGTCTGCTGCCGCGACCATCGCGTCGACCAGATCGAGCGCTACTTCCTTACCCTTAATCACGACCTTGCCCGCTTCCATCGGGCCGCCACTGACAAAGACGGTCGGGATATTGATCCGCATCGATGCCATCAACATGCCCGGCGTGATCTTGTCGCAATTGGAGATGCAGACCATTGCATCGGCGCAGTGGGCGTTGACCATGTATTCGACGCTGTCGGCGATGAGGTCGCGGCTGGGAAGCGAATAGAGCATGCCGTCATGCCCCATGGCGATGCCGTCATCGACCGCGATGGTGTTGAATTCCTTGGCAACCCCGCCCGCCGCCTCGATCTCGCGCGCGACCAGCTGCCCGAGGTCTTTCAAATGCACATGCCCGGGCACGAACTGGGTGAAGCTGTTGACCACCGCGATGATGGGCTTGCCGAAGTCCTCATCCTTCATGCCTGTGGCGCGCCAAAGGCCTCGCGCACCGGCCATATTGCGCCCGTGCGTGGTAGTGCGTGAACGGTATTGCGGCATCGACAGTCTCTCTTTGCGGGCCTCGAGCCTAGCAGAGAGAAACGTCGGTGCTAACGTAAGTTTGCTGAAGGGCCTGCCAAGGCGGGCTTTAGACCTCGAGCGCCACCCGGCCCAGGACATCGGCCAGCATCACGGCCCAGCGCGCCTGCCCCGCCTTCGTATCGATCTGGTCCTGACGGATCTCGACCGTGCAATAGGGGATGCCGTTCGCCTCTGCGTGGCGGTCCATTGTCGCATTGAGCTGCTTGCCCGAGTACGGCTCGTTATCGCCGACGGTCAGCCCCTGCTCGCCGAACAGGCGGATCGCGTGACGCGCGGCGCGGTCGTCATTGTTGTACAGTAGCGCGACTTCCCAAGGACGCTCCTCGTCGCTCGTCTCGAGGCTAGGCGTGAAGCTGTGCAGCGCGATCAGCATACGCGGTTTCAACCGCTTGATCAGCTTGCCGAGCTCGTAGTGATAGGGGCGATGGAACAGGTTGAGCCGCGCCTCCACATCGGCACCGATGTTGCCGGGCACCAGGCGCCCGTCGCTTTCGGTAGGCACGACGGCAGGATCATCCTCGTTGCGATGCAAGTCGCAAACCAGACGGCTGACGCAGGCAATATGTGCGGGGATACCGTGACGACGGGCGAGCCGGTCCGCGATGCCCTCCACCCCGATATCGAGCGCAATATGCTCGTTCAGGAGTGACCGATCGATACCGAGATCGATGCCGTCGGGCACGTAGTTGGATGCATGATCGGCCACGCACAGAAGGCCTCCGGGACGAACATCATCTACGGCGACCTGTCGGTACGGCAGGTTGTCGATCATCATCGAAGTTTACCTTTCAACTGCCACCAGTCGGGATGACCGGCAGCAATGCGCGCAGCAGCATCGTCACGCACAGATTGTGTTTCATAAAGCGCAAAACAAGTTGCCCCCGAACCGGACATACGGGCGAGAAACGGCTGGGTTCCGCGCAATACGGCCAGAACATCGGCAATTTGCGGACACAGCGAGATTGCAGGTGCTTCCAGATCGTTGCGACCATCGAGGGCGATCGTTCGCGAATTGCCCTGCGGCAGAGCGCCGCGATCCTCGCCGTCCCACGCCTTGAACACCGGACCCGTGGAAAGCGGCACGCGCGGATTGACCAGCAGGACCGCCATGCCCGCCAGGCTGTCGTCCGCCCGTTCGAGATCGGTACCGGTGCCCCGGCCGACGCAGGTTCGACTTTCGACGCAGGCCGGCACATCCGCGCCAAGTTTGCTTGCCCGATCATGCCAGTCATCAGGAAGTCCGTAAGCTCCGCGCACAATGCGGAATACCGCCCCTGCATCGGCGGACCCACCACCCAGCCCAGCGGCAACAGGCAGGTTCTTTTCCAGCGTAAGCGCCAGCCCGTTCGCGCGGGGCAGCTTGCCAAGCGCCCTCATCACCAGGTTGTCGAACGGATCGTCGAGTGTCCCAGAGAATTCGCCCAAGGTCTGAAGCGTGTCCCGATCGTCGGTTCGCGCAGTCAGGACATCGCCCGCATCGACGAAAGCGAAAAGCGTCTCGAGTTCATGGTAACCATCCTCGCGCCGCTTGCCGACATGCAGCGCGAGGTTGATCTTGGCGTAGGCTGTCTCGGTAATGACCAAGCGGCTGGATCACATATTCGGGTAGTTCGGTCCGCCGCCACCCTCGGGCGTGGTCCATTCGATGTTTTGGTTGGGGTCCTTGATGTCGCAGGTCTTGCAGTGGACGCAGTTTTGCGAATTGATCTGGAACTTGGGCTCAGCCCCTTCCTCGATGATCCACTCGTAAACGCCTGCCGGACAATAACGGGTCGAAGGGCCGCCATAGACTTCCAGCTCGCTCTCACGTTGCAATTCGCGGTCGAGAACCTTGAGGTGAACCGGCTGATCCTCCGCATGGTTCGTGTAGCTGAAGCTGACATTCGTCAGGCGATCGAAGCTCAGTTTGCCGTCAGGCTTGGGATAAGCGATCGGCGAGTAGAGATCTGCGCGTTGCAGCATTTCGTGGTCGCGGTGATGCTTCATGGTGATCGGCAATCCGATACCGATTGTACGCATCCACATGTCGATGCCTGCGAGCACGGTGCCGAGGTCCTCGCCGTACTTCGCAACGGCAGGCTGCGCGTTCTTCACCTTCTTGAGCTCAGTCGCGATCCAGCTTTCACGAACTGCCGTATCGTAATCCATAAGCTCGGTGTGCTCGTCGCCACCAGCGATGGCGGACGCGATGCTTTCAGCTGCAAGCATACCGCTCTTCATGGCGGTATGCGTGCCCTTGATGCGCGGCACATTCACAAAACCTGCCGAGCAACCGATGAGCGCACCGCCCGGGAATGCGAGCTTGGGTACGGACTGCCAGCCACCCTCATTGATGACGCGAGCACCGTAGGCCACGCGCTTTCCGCCTTCGAGAAGTGCGGCAATCTCCGGATGGTGCTTCCAGCGCTGGAATTCCTGATAGGGAGAAACGTGCGGGTTCTTGTAGTCGAGTGCCGTCACGAACCCCAGTGCGACCTGGCCATTTGCCTGGTGGTAGATGAAGCCACCACCCCAGGTGCCGGTCTCGCTCAAGGGCCAGCCCTGCGTATGGATGACCGTACCTTGCTCATACTTGTCGGGATCGACGTCCCACAGTTCCTTGATACCCAAACCATAGACCTGCGGCTCGCAATCAGCCTCAAGGTCGAACTTGGCTTTCATCTTCTTGGTGAGGTTGCCTCGAGCACCTTCTGCGAAAAGCGTGTACTTCGCGTGGATTTCCATGCCGGGCTGGTAGTCGCCTTTCTGCGATCCATCTTCGGCAATTCCCATGTCTTGAGTCACAACGCCGGCAACTGCACCTGCGTCATTGAACAGCACTTCTGCGGCGGGAAATCCGGGGAAGACCATAACGCCTAGCCCTTCGGCCTGTTCGGCCAGCCAGCGGCAGGTGTTGCCAAGCGAAGCGGTATAGTTGCCGTCGTTCGACATGAACGGCGGAAGCATGAATTCCGGCAGATCTGACTTGCTGCCTTCGGACAAGACCCAGTGATGGTTCTCGGTCACCGGGGTTTCCGCAAGCGGGCAATCCATGTTGCGCCAATCGGGGAAGAGCTCATTCATCGCCTTGGGATCCACGACCGCGCCCGAGAGGATATGCGCGCCTATTTCGCTGCCCTTTTCAAGCACGACGACCTCGAGGTCCTCGTTGATTTGCTTCAACCGGATAGCCGCCGAAAGACCGGCAGGTCCGCCGCCAATGATGACGACGTCGCAGGGCATGGATTCGCGTTCGCTCATATCTCTCTCTTTTCGTCGCTTAAGCGTTGGGATTGCCTTGATTGCTGGGCGGTTTGAGGTCAAGACCTTGGACGGACGGAAAATGATCGCAGACACACCGGAATCCCGCGAATTATCGCCTGTAGATGCGCTCGAAGCAGCGCTCGACTGGTGGCGCGAGGCCGGGGTTGAGGACGATTATCGCGATGAGGCGACAAGCTGGCTGGCCGAGCCTGAAGAAGAGCAGGCCGTAGCGTCGCCAAAGCCGAGAAAGCTGCCCGAAGAACCCAAGCAGACGCCACTCGAACGCGCATTCGAGGGCACTGCGGAAACCGCGCAAATCGGCGGCGCGCCCGGCGCCTATCCGGAAACCTTGGAAAAATTTCGCGAGTGGTGGATGACGGAGAGATCGCTCTCCCAGGCCGGCGTGCAGAACCGCCCGCCGCCGCGGGGCGTAGCAGGCGCCAAACTGATGGTGATCATTCCCGAGCCGACGGATGGCGACACAGACGAACTACTTTCCGGCGCTCCGGCTCGCTTCCTCGAAGCCGTCACCGGCTCCATGGGGTTGCAGCAGCACGAACTCTATCTCGCAAGCGCGCTACCCGCACCCGTTTCGCTGCCAGATTGGGCCGCAATCGCCCGACAGGGTATGACGGAAGTCACCCGACACCATATCACTTTGGCAGCTCCCCACCGCGTGCTCGTATTCGGACGCGCGCTCGCGCCCCTGTTCGATATCCCGCCCGACATGGCGCGCGAACCGGCAGTCGTTAAGGCAGGCGAAAACACCCTTCCGCTTATGCTCGCGCCGCAACTAGCGGAGCTCGCCCGCTCAGCACCGAGGCGCCGCAATTTCTGGAACCGCTGGCTGGAATGGACTGCATGACGAAACTCCCGTTCTGGATTGCGGCGGTCGGCACCGCTCTATGCGCGGCACCAGCCCTCGCCCAATCCGAAAGCATCGCCTATTTTACCGCTTCGCAATCCTCTGCGTTGCCCACGCTGCTCTCGGCAGAAGACCGCAGCTATTACGCCTCGCTGTTCGAAGCGATCGATGCAAAGAACTGGGACCGCGTCGAGGTCATGCTGTCACAGCGAAGCGACGGTCCGCTGCATGGCGCTGCGCTGGCAACCTATTATCTCGACCCGAACAGCCCCCGGATCGAACTCGGTCGTATCGAGGATTGGTTGCGGCGCTATCCGGATGGTTCGAGGGTCGGTGACATCGTCCGGCTCGGCGAGACCCGCGGTCTTTCCTGGCGTCCGGACCTGCCGCGCGAAAACTCGCTGGCACGCCAGCAAGGTATCACGAGGCGTGTGCGGCCTGCCACGGTGCGCGATGGTACGATGCCTGACAGCGTTCGCGAGGCGATCCTCGAGCGGATCACCAATGACGATCCCGACGGCGCACGCCTGCTGCTGGATGGAGTGGATGCCTCATTGTCCGGCCAGGCCCGGGCAGAATGGCGTCAGCGCGTCGCGTGGAGCTATTACATC
The DNA here is from genome assembly GCA_004282995.1 of Sphingomonadaceae bacterium. GTDB lineage: Bacteria > Pseudomonadota > Alphaproteobacteria > Sphingomonadales > Sphingomonadaceae > Parerythrobacter. Next base: position 3,123 of record SHLU01000069.1, on the reverse strand, counting down.
GAAAACCGCGATGCCGAGGCTTACGGCATGGCGCAGCTTGTCGGCCAGGGAAGCGGCCCCTGGGTCGCTGAAGGCCATTGGGTCGCCGGCCTGTCGGCATGGCGACTTGGCGATTGCGCGCGTGCCGCGCAGTTTTTCGCATCGAGCGCCTCCGAGGCGGACAATGTCGAATTGCGGACCGCCGCCCATTATTGGGCCGCTCGCAGCCTTATCCGGTGCCGCCAGCCCCAGACCGCCGATGCACACCTGCGCAGCGCCGCGCGTTATGACGAAACGCTCTATGGCATGCTGGCTAACGAACAGCTCGGCCGCGATCTCCCACGCAATCATACGGCTCCCGACCTGACAGCGGAGGACTGGCGCAAGCTCTCTGGGGAAACTGCCGTGCGCGAGGCGGTCATGCTGGCCGAAGTCGGCCGCCGCGATATCGCGGACGAAGTCCTGCGCTGGCAGGTGCGCTACGGCAACTCGCGCGATTTCGCCGCTCTCACTCGTCTTGCCCGCGCGCTGGGTCTTGCTGGTGCACAGACCTTCATGGCTTACAATGCGCCGCGCGGTGAGCGTTCGCCCGCTAACCTGCGCTGGCCGGTCGCCTATCACACGCCGCACGGCGGATGGCGGGTCGATCCCGCGCTCGCCTTTGCCCACGCCCTTCAGGAGTCGAATTTCCGCGAACGCGTGGTAAGCCCAGCAAACGCCATAGGCCTGATGCAAATCCGCCCGATCGCGGCGCGCGAATATGCCGCCTCGATCAATATGAGCGCCGGTGCCGACCTCAAGGATCCGCGCACAAACCTTGCGTTCGGCCAGCGCACGCTCGAGGCCTTGGCACAGGCCAATTACACTCGCGGTCACCTACCGAAGGTCATGGCTGCCTATAACGCAGGGCCCACCCCGGTTGCCCGCTGGAACGGCGAGATCAACGACCAGGGCGATCCGCTTCTCTGGATGGAATCGATACCCTATTGGGAAACGCGCGGCTATGTCGCCATCGTGATGCGCAACTACTGGATGTACCTGCGCCAGGCCGATGCCGAAGCACCTAGCCGCACGGATCTAGCCGAGAACGACTGGCCGCAATTCCCCCGTACCCGCTGAGAGGAAACCGATGGCTATCGACGAGAGCCTGACTTTCAAACCGGTCAATATCGCGCTGCTCACGATCTCCGATACGCGTAAGGCGAGCGAAGATACATCGGGAGACATTCTGGCTGACCGGATCGCAAAGGCCGGTCACCATCTGGCCGCGCGCGAGATCAGCCGCGACGACAAGAACGAGATCGCCGCTCACCTCCACCGCTGGATCGACGACGAGCAGATCGACGCTATCATCACCACGGGCGGCACCGGCCTGACGGGCCGCGACGTGACGCCCGAGGCACTCGACCGCGTGAAGGACAAGGACATCCCCGGCTTCGGCGAACTGTTCCGCTGGCTTAGTTTCGAGAGCATCGGAACCAGTACGATCCAGAGCCGCGCCTGCGCTGTAATCGCCCGTGGGACCTATATTTTCGCGCTGCCCGGCTCGAACGGAGCGGTGAAAGATGGCTGGGACAAGATCCTCGTTCTCCAGCTCGACAGCCGCAACAAGCCTTGCAATTTCGTCGAATTGATGCCGCGTTTGCGCGAGCGCTAGAAGCGTCTGATCCCTGCTTCTTCCAATGCGGAAACGAGCAGCAAGTAATCGTCGCCCATTGATGCCTTCGGAATGGGATTGAAGAAGGCCTCTGTCTGGTGAAGCAGGATCATCCGATCGGTTTCCGACCAGGCGTATAGCTCGTGAAACGGGATGCGCGCATGGCCGCGCTGGTTGGTAAAGCGCACCGCCTCCTCATCGAATTCAAGCTGGTTCTCATCCCGCAGCGCGGCGCTCTGGCGAAATTGCCTGCGCACGATGACCGGTGCGAGAAGGTACGGGATCAACCAGATCAATGGGATGCCCAGACCGACGACGAGTAGCGTCGAAAGGCGCAAGGCGCCGTCTTCGAACAGATCTAGTGCGACTAAAACTATCGCAAGCCCGATAATCGCGATGACCAGATAGTTCATCGGTCTTTGGAAGACCTTGCGCCTGAAAAAGTGCCGCCCCGCCGAAGCGAGGTCCGCTTCATCGACGCGGTAGGTGTAAGGTCCGTGCATCTTCATCAGCCCTAGCTTTGCCGATGTTAGGGCGATGCACAAGATGCGGCGCAACAACCGCTGGACCACCCGCCATGTTCCATATATGTTCTCATGCATGGAGAAAAGCAGTGAGTCGCCTGTCACCGGTCGGGGTGCGCAGTCGCGCGCGGTCCCGACGCGCTTCGGCCTTGCCACGCGCGAGGCCGATGGCGACTGGCGCGATCACATGGAGGCGCTCGACGGCCCGCCGGTAAAGCTGCGCACCCATGTAACCGAGGAGAACCCGAAGACGATACTCAGCTTCAACCAGTCGCCCGACATCTTCTTCGACCGCTCGATAAATCCCTATCGCGGGTGCGAGCATGGCTGCGTTTACTGCTTTGCGCGCCCTACCCACGCTTATCACGACCTCTCGCCGGGCCTCGATTTCGAGACGCAGCTTTTTGCCAAGCCGAATGCGGCAGAACTGCTGCGCGCAACACTGGCTAAGCGCAAGTATCGCCCCAAGCCGATAGCCATGGGGACGAATACCGATCCCTACCAGCCTATCGAGCGCGATTACCGCATCACGCGGCAGGTGCTGGAAGTGTGCCTCGATGCGCGGCACCCCGTTACGATCACCACCAAGTCTGACCGTGTGCTCGAGGATCTCGACCTCTTGTCCGAGATGGCCGAACGGCGCTTGGTGGCGGTGGCAATATCGGTGACTAGCCTCGATCCGAAACTGTCAGGAAAGCTCGAACCTCGCGCAGCTTCGCCTGCCAAGCGACTCGCGGCATTAGAGAAACTGGTCGAGTCGGGCGTCCCGAGTCACTGCTCGGTCGCTCCAGTTATTCCCGCCATCACCGACGACGTCATGGAGGAGATCGTCCAGCGCGCCGCTGCCATCGGGGTCGACAGCGTAGGCTGGATACCTATGCGTCTCCCGCACGAAGTCGCGCCCTTGTTCCGCGAATGGCTCTCGGTCCACTACCCCGAGCGCGGCGACAAGGTGATGAGCAT
>SHLU01000068.1 GCA_004282995.1 Sphingomonadaceae bacterium | reverse complement strand
CGACATTGAAGCGTTCGGCGCTGCGGAAGGGCGAGGTGACCTTGTCGAGCCGGGCCTTGATCGCCTCCAGCTCGGCGGCCGGATCTTCGGCTGCTTCGAGTTCGGACTTGTAGGCCACCTCCAGCCCACCGGCGATGGGCAGGCTGCCCCAGTCGCCGCTCGGCCAGCAATAGCGATACTGGAATGTCTCAGCATTGCTCATCGCGCTGCCGGCGATGCCATAGGCGCGGCGCATGACGATGCTCGCGAGTGGCACGCTGGCCCTGTAGACCGCGTTCATCGCCTGCACGCCGTAGCGGATCGTGCCCGCCATTTCCGCCTCGCGCCCGATCATGAAGCCGGGGTTGTCGACCAGGTGGACAATCGGCAGGCGGAACTGGTCGGCCAGCTTGACGAAGCGTTCGACCTTTTCGGATGTCTTGGCTTCCCAGCTTCCGCCAAGATAGGACGGGTCGCTTGCGAGCACCGCTATCGGACGGCCTTCGAGCCGGGCGAAGGCGGTGATAGCGGCGCGGCCCCATAGTCGTCCCATCTCGAACACCGAATCGAGGTCGAAGATCATCTCCAGCGCGCGGCGCATCGAATAGACCTGCTTGGGATCGCGGGGGACCAGGTCGAGCAGTCGCTCGTCGCGCCGGTCGGCAGGATCATGAGTTTCCGTATGCGGGGCGCGCTCGCCGACATGCGAAGGCAGGTAAGACAGGAAGGCGCGCGCGCTGGCGAAGGCAGCGGCCTCGTCCAGCACCTCGTCATCAACCACCCCGTTGCGGGTATGAATGCCGCTTCCGCCAAGGTTTTCCTTGGCCTCCTCGTGGCTGGTGGAACCGTCGCGGTAGATGTCGCCCATCGCCTCGACCACAGCCGGGCCGGCGGCGAAGATCTGGCTCAGTCCCTTGACCATGACCGAGTAATGGCTGGCAACTGTGCGCGCTGCACCGAGGCCTGCGGTGGGACCAAGTGCCAGCGCCACCACCGGCACAGCATTGAGGTTCTCGACCACGTCACCCCAACCGGGCACGGCGGGGATATAGGTCGCACCGATCTGCTCCAGTGTCTTGACCGAACCGCCGCCGCCAGTGCCATCGATCATGCGGATGATTGGCAGTTTCAATTCATGGGCCATGCGCTCGGCCTGCACCATTTTGCGGCTGATCCCGGCATCCGCGGCGCCGCCGCGAATAGTAAAATCGTCTGCCGTGGCGACGACTGGGCGAGCGTCGATCAGTGCTTTGCCGAACAGAAAGGGCGCGGGAAGGATGCTTTCCAAATCGCCGTTCTCGTCATAGCTGGCCTTGCCGGCGATCTTGCCGATTTCGCGGAAGGACCCATCGTCGGTCAGCGCCGCTAATCGCGCTCGGGCATCCATTTTGCCCCGGCCATGCTGGCGCGCGACCTTTTCCGTGCCACCCATCTGCTCGGCGAGCGCTTCGCGGTGGCGCAGTTCGTCGAGTTCCTTCTGCCAGGTCACTCTTCGTCCGGCTCCACCACGCAGAGCACCGCTTCGACCTGCACCTGTGCACCTTCGCTGGCGTTCAGTTCCGCCACTGTGCCCGCGAACGGAGCGGTGAGCGCGTGCTCCATCTTCATCGCCTCCAGCACCAGCAGACGCTGGCCTGGGGTGACGCTGTCCCCCCGCGCCACATCCACCGCGATGACCTTGCCCGGCATCGGCGCGAGAATTGCGCCGTCACCCGCGGCGGCGACGCCGGACCCACGGCTTGCTGTGGCAAATTCGAAGGATTGCCCTTCAGCGAAAACCAGCACGCGGTCACCTTCGACCAAGCCGCTTGCAATAATTTCGCTATCCTTGCGGCTGGCCTCCATGACCCGTGTTTCGCCCTTGAAAGCGAGGCTCGCGCTCAGGCGCGGCGGGGCGTTGAGACGCAGGCCGATTGGTTGGTCGGTGAAATCTTGCGTCGCCGCCATTAGGGCGAAATCCGTCGCTGCCTGCCAAATGGCATCCGATGGCTGGATTTCAGGGACCAGCGTATCCATTTTTCGTGCGATAAAACCGGTATCGAGTTCGGCCGCCACAAAATCAGGGTCAAGCAGTGCGCGTGCGATGAAACCGGCGTTGGTGCGGACCGGCCAGACCTCGACATTCTCGGCTATGTCGGCGAGGATATCGATCGCTTCGTCGCGGTCTTGGCCCCAGGCTACCAGCTTGGCGACCATCGGATCGTAGAAGGGAGAAATCTCGTCGCCCTCTTCGACCCCTGTTTCGATCCGGCCTTCCTCGCCGAGATTGAAATGTTCAAGCGTGCCGGTCGAGGGGAGAAAATCGGTCGCCGGGTCTTCTGCATAGAGCCGCGCTTCGATCGCATGGCCTGTGATGCTCAGCTCCTCCTGCGCGAGCGGAATCGGCTCGCCGCTTGCCACGCGTAGTTGCCATTCCACCAGGTCGACCCCGGTGATTTCTTCTGTCACCGGGTGTTCGACCTGCAGGCGGGTGTTCATTTCCATGAAGAAGATGCGGTCGGCGCGCAGGCCTTCGCTGGCATCGGCGATGAATTCAATCGTGCCGGCGCCTTCATAATCAACTGCCTTGGCAGCGCGCACGGCGGCGGCGCAGATTTCCTCGCGCGTTGCCTCGTCCATGCCGGGGGCGGGGGCCTCCTCGATCACTTTCTGATGGCGGCGCTGGAGGCTGCAATCACGTTCGAACAGGTGGACGACATTGCCGTGGCTGTCGCCGAACACCTGCACCTCGATATGGCGGGGCGAGGTGATCCACTTTTCAAGCAACACCTCGTCGTTGGAAAAGCTGGCCTTGGCCTCCCGCTTGCAGCTTTGCAGGTCGGCCTCGAAATCCTCGGACTTCTCGACTTTGCGCATGCCCTTGCCGCCGCCACCCGCGACAGCCTTGATCAGCACCGGATAGCCGATTGCGTCGGCTTCTTTCTTGAGCCGCTCAACCGACTGGTCCTCGCCCAGATAGCCCGGCGTCACCGGCACGCCGGCATCCATCATCAATTGCTTGGCGGCATCTTTCAGCCCCATGGCGCGGATGCTGTCGGGCTTTGGACCGACCCAGATCAGACCGGCATCGATCACGGCCTGGGCGAAATCGGCGTTTTCACTCAGGAAGCCGTAACCGGGGTGGATCGCCTCGGCCCCGGTTTCCTTCGCGGCCGCGATGATCTTGTCACCGACGAGATAGCTCTCGGCAGCGGGTGAGGAGCCGATATGCACCGCCTCGTCGGCAGAGCGGACGTGCAGGGCCTTGGCGTCGGCATCGGAATAGACCGCGACCGTGGCCACGCCCATTTCGCGTGCGGTGCGGATGATACGGCAGGCGATTTCGCCGCGATTGGCGATCAGGAGCTTGGAAATCATGGTGCGATGGCTAGGCGAGCGCGCGGCGCTCGGCAAGCCGTCACGAACGAAGCCCTAACCCTCGTCGGGCAGCGGCGTCATCGGCGGCTCGGCAATCTTGCCGCGCATCCGCACGTCGAGCAGAATGTCTCCGTAATTCCAGGCAGGCATATCGTCGGGCGGCAAGGGCTTGTTGCGCAAGGCTTCGAAGAATGCCGAGATGATCATCCCCAGCTTGCGGTATCGCGGGATTACCACGCGCCGATCCCAGGCGGCGCGCCCTCGTGCATCGACTTCGTGCCCGATCGCGGTGTAGATATTTGCCGCGGCCAGAACGGCCCAGCGGCTCCGCAGCGGAAGCCTGGTTGTGCCCAGTTTCGCGGCCCGCGCATGGCGGTCCATCATCACCGCCAACCGGCGTGCGATATCCGAAACCTCGCCGCGATGGTGCGGCTTCATCAGCTGGCCCGGCTCGATGTCTTCCTCGGCCAGCCATTCGTGCGGGATATAACAACGCCCGGCGGCATCGTCCTCGTCGAGGTCGCGGGCGATGTTGGCGAGTTGAAAGGCGATGCCCAGGTCACAGGCGCGGGCCAGCGTTTCGCCATCATCCGCCGAAACACCCATCACCCGCGCCATCATCACCCCGACAGCGCCGGCGACATGGTAACAATAGCGGGCAAGATCGGCTTCTGTCCTCGGACGCCATCCTTCGGCATCGAGTTCGAAGCCGGCGATGACGTCTTCGGCCATCTCCATCGTCAGATGGCATTCCTTGGCAACCTGGCCGAAGGCATCGAAAGCGAGGTCTGCGGTTGGTTGGCCGTCGAGCGCGCGGCGGGTGAGGACGCGGATCGCCTTGACCCTGTCGGTGCGGTATTCCTGGTCGCGCAGTTCGCCGCCCAGGTCCTGCCCATCGGCAATGTCGTCGCAGCGGCGGCACCAGGCATAGAGCATCCAGACGCGTTCACGGGTGGCCCGGTCGAACAGCGCACTGGCCGAAGCAAAGCTCTTCGACCCTTCAGCGATCATCGCATAGCTGTTGGCGACAAGCCCGTATCGGTCACGGCCGCCGCCCGCGCGCGGTACCGTCTCTCGCAGGATGAGAGAGGGAACAAGCCGACGCTCATTGAACTTATGGATCGGCTGTTTCTTCTTGCTCACGTCAGAGATCTTCGGCCTTCATCCGGAAGATGGGTGTGTGCGGCTGATAACGCGCCATCTGGTCCAGCAGTTCCGGCAGACTGTCAGAGGCGATCAGGATATTCTGGTGCGCAGGTCGAACAAAGCCCACCGAGGCCATGTGGCTGTTGAAGGCGATCAGATCGTCGAAAAAGCCAAACGCGTTGAGCAGTCCGACTGGATTGGAATGGTATCCAAGCTGCGCCCAGCTCATCGCTTCCCACAATTCGTCCATCGTGCCGACCCCGCCAGGGATTGTGATGAAACCGTCGGACAGGTCGGTGAACTGCTGCTTGCGCTCGTGCATGCCGGAAACGGTATGGAGTTCGGTGCAGTCATTATTGGCGACTTCGCTGCCTGCGAGCGCTTCAGGGATCACCCCGATCACCTCGCCCCCGGCGTCGAGCGCGCCGCTGGCGACGGCTCCCATCAGGCCCAGTCGGCCACCGCCATAAACAACTCCGATGCCTCGCTCGGCAAGACCGGCGCCAACCTCGCGGGCAAGTTCCATAAAGCGCGGATCCCGGGGCGTTGCGGAGCCGCAATATACAGCAAGTCTTTTCATGAAGCCCCCGTATCGGCGCGCGTCAGGATGTCAAATCCTCGATCATCAGACCCGCTGTCGCCTTGGCGCTGCCGACCACGCCGGGGATGCCTGCACCAGGATGGGTGCCGGCCCCGACCAGGTAGAAATTGTCGATCACGTCGTCGCGGTTGTGACCACGGAAGAACGCGCTTTGCGTCAGCACGGGCTCGAGGCTGAAGGCGCTGCCAAGATGCGCGTTGAGGTCGGTCGCGAAATCGCTCGGCGCGTAATGGAACTTGGTCACGATCCGGTCGTGGATATCCGGGATCAGTCGCCGTCCGATTTCGTCGAGGATACGCTTTTCCAGTTCCGGCCCGACCTTGTCCCAGTCGATCTTGAGCTTGCCCATGTGGGCGACCGGGACCAGCGCATAAAACGTGCTTTTGCCTGGCGGGGCCATGCTCGGATCGGTCACCGTCGGATGGTGCAGGTAGATGCTGAAATCCTCCGGCAGGACGCCGTTCTCGTAAATGTCCCTCAGCAGTCCTTTGTAGCGCGGCCCGAACAGGATCATGTGGTGCGGGATGCCCGGCCAGGTGCCCTCGAGCCCGAAATGGACCACAAACAGGGACGGGCTGTAGCTCTTTTTCTTCAGTCGTTTGCCCATCCGCCAGCCGCGTTGGTCGCGGCCGAGCAGATCCTGGTAGGAATGGACGATATCGGCGTTGCTGGCGACGGCATCAAAAGGCTGGCGCCAGCCGCTGGCGGTCTCGACTTCGCGCGCCCGATCGTTCTGCGTATGTACACGGACTACCGGATCGCCGATCTTCATCGTTCCGCCCAGCCGTTCGAAATGGCGGATCATCCCGGCTATCAGGCGGTTGGTTCCGCCACGCGTCCACCACACGCCGCCATCCATTTCGAGCTTGTGGATCAAGGCATAGATGCTGCTTGTTTTCATTGGGTTGCCGCCCACCAGCAGCGTGTGGAAACTCAAGGCCTCGCGCAATTTCTCGCTTTCGACATAGCTCGACACCATCGAATAGACGCTGCGCCAGGCTTGTTTCTTGGCCAGCGCGGGAGCCGCCTTCATCATCGACTTGAAATCGAGGAAAGGCACGGTGCCCAGCTTGACGTAGCCTTCTTCGTAAACCCCGGCGGCGTATTCGAGGAAGCGCTGGTAGCCGGCAACGTCGTTAGGGTTGAGCTTCTCGATTTCCTTGTAGAGCGAGGCCTTGTCGTTCGAATAATCGAAATTGTGACCATCGGGCCAGTTGAGCCGGTAAAAGGGGCGCACCGGCATCAATTCGACATCGCGCTTCATGTCGTGGCCGGTCAACGCCCACAATTCCTTGAGGCAGTCGGGATCGGTCACCACCGTCGGTCCGGCATCGAAGGTGAAGCCGTCACGCTCCCAGAAATAGGCCCGCCCGCCGGGCTTGTCGCGGCCCTCGATCACGGTGGTGGCGATGCCCGCACTCTGCAGGCGGATGGCAAGCGCCAGTCCGCCGAAGCCTGCGCCGATGATGCAGGCCGTCTTGGCGTCTTTGTCTTGCGGAGGATTCATGGCAGGTATTGGCTTTCGGCGTTCAGCGGGCCACCAGCGGCGGCTGTTTGTTGGCAATGGCTGCGATCGCGCGCAGCACGGGAACAGGCGGCTTGCCGCTCAACACGCGCAGCTTGTCACCCAGCGTCGAGCGACCGGCATAGAACCGTTCGATCAGATCTCGGTCGAGACGATAGAACCGCTCGAACACCCGATAGCGTTCCCTAGGCGAAGCGGCACCGAACAGCATGCTGCCCAAAAGCCTGTAATAGCCGGTCCGGTTCCAGTGCTGCCGCGCCTGGTCGGCAAGCAGGGCGGCAAGCTGGTCGCCGGGCAGATCGGCATTCTGCGCCACAAGCTGCGCGGTGCGGACCGCGAAGGGCACCGTATAGCTGGTCAGGGGATGCGCCAGCAGAGCACCCGTGCCGGCAGTGGCGACCCGGTCGAGACCGGCATCGCGCCGATACGCGCTGAAGTCGCCTCCGGTCACCACAGGCAGCACCCCGGTCTCGCTGCCGATGATATCGCCTTCCCATCCTTGGTCGCCGGCATAGGCATCGAGCCGAGCCGACAGCGCCGAGCGGTCCAGCTCGGGCGTGTCCTGATAGTAGGTGTCCTCGATAAAGATATCGCTTGCTCCCAGGGGCAGGACATAAACAAAGCGATAGCCGTGGGTCTGGTCGACACTGGCGTCCATGATCACCGGATGGGCGATCCCGTGCGGGGTGCGGGTGCGCATGTGTCGTCCCATGAAAACTTGCCACCCGCCGCGGACGTGGGGCGAGGGAGAAAACCCCCGGCAATCGATCACGCTGCGCGCGTTGACGATCTCTCCGCTGGCGAGGGTCACGCTGTCATGGGTGCAATGCTGGGCAACTGCCCCGGTGCGGATGGTCTGCGGGGCCAGTTCGCGGCGCAAAGCAGCATCGAAGTCATGCGATGCGAGTGAAAAGTAGCTCGTTTCGAGTCGTCGCGAATGGGCTGGAAAAACCACGTCGTAGCCATCCCACCGGCTCTTGCGAAAGCGGGCCAGCACGGCCTCGCCCTCGCTGTCGCAATCGCTGGCAAACCAGCTCCAGCGGTGGTTGCCGCCCAGCGTTTCACCGCCTTCGAGCAGGACCACCTGGCAATCGGGCCGCGATTGCTGCAGCGCCAGTGCGATCAGGCCACCTGATAGCCCGCCGCCTACGATTGCCACATCTGCCTTGCCCCCGCTCATCACCTGATCGCACTAGGGGGCGTGACGGCTGGCGGCAATCTGATTATCTGTGGTGGTGTCGGGGCGAGGAACCTCCGCCCATACCCGGAGTTGAAACGCCATGAACCGCATAACATCTGGCGCGCTGCGCCGTGTCGCCCTTCCGATTATGGCGCTTGCGGCGGCACCGCTGGCTGCGCAGGACGTCGCCGAGCCGGGCGCCGCGCCCGACCAGGCAGTGCCGGCGGGTGGCCCGCCCACAACAGTATTTGACGGTGATTTCCTGTCGATCGGCTTCGGCGCGGCTTTCGGTCCGAGCTACTCGGGGTCCGACGATTACGTCATCTTCCCCCTGCCGATCGTCCAAGCGAGTGTCGGAGGGATCGATATCAGTCCACGCCCGGCGGGCTTGGCAGTGGATTTCGTGCCCGATGCTGCCGAGGGCGTGTCGTTCGATTTCGGCATTGCCGGGCGGCTGCGCAGCGACCGCGCCGATATCAAGGGTATCAAGGACCCGGTGGTCGAGACCCTTGGCGAACTCGATCGCGCGATCGAAGTCGGCCCCACAGCCGGGGTCAGCTTTCCGCAGGTCCTCAATCCCTATGACAGCCTCAGCTTCAACGTAGACGCTCTGTGGGACATTGCCGGCGCGCATAGCGGCATGTCGGTATCGCCCGGGGTCACCTATTTCACGCCGCTCAGCCAGGGGATAGCCGCTTCGCTATCGCTGGGTGCGAGTTTCGTCGATGACGATTTCGCCGACTATTACTACAGCGTCACTCCGGCGCAGAGCATCACTAGCGGGCTGCCGGCCTTCCAGGCCGAAGGCGGATTGCAGAGCCTTGGCGCCAATCTGTTCGTGGCTTTTGACCTCAATGGAGACGTTACCGACGGCGGTCTCTCCCTTGTCGGGATCGGCGGTTATTCTCGTTTGATGGGCGATGCCCAGGACACCCCGCTGACCGCCTTGCGCGGCAGCGCCGATCAATGGCTGATCGGTGCGGGGCTGGGCTACACCTTCTAGACCGAGCCGTTTCACTGCAAGGAAAAAGGGCCCCGGATTTCCGGGGCCCTTTTCATTTGTCAGTCCTTGCTCTCATCGTCCTTTTCGATCTTCAACTCGGGCCGTGCCGAAGGCAGCGGAGCCTTGCGATTGCCGGTCTTGAGATAGGTGTCGAACCAACGCAGCATCCGCAGATTATAGTCATAACGGCTGGCTGCACGGCGGTTGCCATGCGGCTCGCCGGGATAGAGCACCATGCGAACTGGCGTATCAGGCTTGCGCACCTTGATCGAACGATAGAGTTCATAGCTCTGGCTCGGATCGACGCGGGTGTCTTCCTGTCCGTGCATGATCAGGATCGGCGTTTCGGCCTTGTCGACATGGTAGATGGGCGACACGTCGAGCATTGCCTGCCAATCGTCCCACGGCCACTTGCGGCTGTGCACATTGTACATCTCGTACGGGATGTCGGTGGTGCCGAACTTGCTGATCTGGTTGGAAATGCCGACAAACATCACCGCTGCAACATATTCGGCCGAATCATGCGTTGCGCCCCAGGCGCTGGCATAGCCGCCATAAGAGCCGCCGGTGATCCCGGTGCGCTTGGCATCGGTAATGCCCGCCTTGACCAGGTGCCGCTTGGCATCGACGATGTCGGTGAATTCAGGGTCGGTGTAATTGCCCTGATGCTGCTTCGAGAAGGCCGTGCCATAGGCGGTCGAGCCGCGATAGTTCGGGTGGAATACGGCGTAGCCTTTGCCGGCACCGACCTGGCCCGGCATCGAATAGGCCGTCAGCCAACCGTTCGAATAATGCGCCTCGGGCCCGCCATGCACCATCATGATGGTTGGCGATCCGCCCTTGGCCGGACCACCCACGGGCTCGATCAGGATGCCTTCGACCTGTTGACCGTCACGCGCGGTATAGGTGATCGTGCGCTGGGTTCCGAAGTCGATTTCTGACAGCCATGGGTTGTGCGAGGTCCAGCGGGTGAAGCTATTGCCGTCGAGTGCGAAGATCTCACCTGGATGGGCCGGTGAGTTGGCTTCGACGAAAATCTTATCGCCGCCAGTCTCGACATCGGTCAGGATCAGCGCACCGGCATCAATCTCGCCCTTCACGCTGCCATCGCCATTATACATCCGCAGCAGGGTTTGGGCGCCCTTGTGGATGATCGCCACCAGAGTGCCATCGGTCATCCATTCCGCGTCGGTTGCGGCCTCGGCAGCCCCGGCATTGAGCGCGCGATAGGTGCCGGTTGCAACGTCGACCAGGTGCAGCGTGGTGTCGGCCGGATCGT